>NZ_JBHFNP010000270.1:0-62394 GCF_041929235.1 Microseira sp. BLCC-F43 | reverse complement strand
TGGGTGGAGTGATGATATTACGGGATGCCAGCAATTGGTAGAAGTCATCGTTCGATATTCCGATTAGTTTGGCTGCTTGTTCAAGGTGAATGCGCTGTTGCTGATAAAGCATAATAGCGATTTCCTGGAGCATTTCTGCTTCAGTCATTTTGGCTGTTTGCAATAGTTCAGTGGGGATAGTTAAGCTCATAGCAGTTTTGTTGAGTGGCGGTAACTTTATTCTAGCTTCGGTTACAGGTAGATTTGGGGGATGCTATTGGCGTGATTCAGCTGAGAGAAAAAATGCGCTCGCTGTTTACTCCTCCAATATCCGATCAAAGAGCGTACGCATAACCTCGTCGTTTGATAGAGAAATGCGTCCCTTGCGCGTGCCGGATGGCATATCGCGCTTTCGGTTGGGAGGCATATCGCACTTACTCAGGGATTTGCACAAGAGGATCGATCGCACCTCCCAAACGAGTGAAGTGATTCGGATTAAGCATCAGCCACTATCTTTTGTGGCAATTTGTTATGATGTATCAAGCCTTGCCAATCTAAGAAATGAGCTTGACACCCTCTCTTTACGAAACAGATTTCTACGCCTGGACACAAGAGCAAGTAAAGCTCTTGTCTGAAGGTAAGTGGCATCAGCTTGACTTGAAAAATATAATCGAGGAGATCGAAAGTTTGGGGAAGCAGGAACGTCAGCAATTGCGAAACCGTTTGGCGGTGCTTTTGGGGCATTTGCTGAAATGGCAATTCCAGAGGAATCATCGCAGTAAAAGCTGGTTGGCAACAATCAGGGAACAGCGTCGCCGTCTGACTATTCTGCTGGAAGAAAATCCGAGTCTTAAACCTTATCTAAGTGAAGCGCTGGCAATTTCCTACGCACTAGGCACTGACTTAGTAGTTCAAGAAACGCCTCTCGATTACGACGATTTGCCTGAAGTTTGTCCCTACACTTTGGAACAAGCTCTAAGTGATGAATTCTTGCCGGAATGAATCAAGCGATCGCGCTTACTCAGGGATTTGCACAAGAGGAGCGATCGCACCTCCCAAACGAGTGAAGTGATTCGGATTAAGCGTCAGGAGAACAGCTACCTCTGCTTTGAGAGCAGCTTGAGCAATTAGAGCATCAAAAATACCGCCACCTGGAAGATTTAATGTTACCATTTGATCGATTGCAATCTGATAATCATTGGAGAGGAGTGGAATCACTTCAATGTACTGCAAAACATCTATAATAATGCTCTGAGCTTGTTGGGGAGTAATGCGTGGCTGAATCGGTAAGCGCGTCATTACAGAATACGTTTCCGCCAAGCTGTGAGTCGAGATAAACCCTTGAATTTGTCTAGATTCTGCTGCCACCAGCCGTGATATGATGTCCGGTTAATCACCCATAGTTAGGAATGACTTGGGAGAGGGGTGACACGGTGACTTGGGAGAGATTTTTATTCAGGGTAATTAGGCGGACATCATATGAGAAGCAAACAGAATGCTTCGGATGATTGACAATTAATGCAGCAACCAAGACAGAGGTATCAAACAAGACTTTCATAAAGCCATTTGATCCTGAATACGTTCTTCTCGTAACTCATCTATGAAAGTATTAAAATCGAAGTTTTTTGGTAATTCCGCATCTAAGACTAAAATTCCTTCTTTTCGATAGATTTTTGCTTGATCGGATGGCAGTATACTTGTTAATTCAGGGTTGGGTTCAGGATGTTTTTCAGGCATTTTCTGACTCAAAGCCGCAATTTTTTCAGCGATCGCCTGCCAAACAAACTGTTCGGTTGATATTCCCTGAATGTTTGCCCATTTTTCGATATCTTGTTGAAGTTGAGGAGGAAAGTTCATAGGAATCAATACAATTGCGCTGCGGGTTGTCTAACTATTTTAAAGTTTGAGGTTGTTGAAAAGCATATATATCTTTAATAACTTGCACCCAACCATCGGATACTGAGTCGAGGATGCGATCGCCTTTTTCCTTCGTCGCCACGGTAGGATCGCCAAATACCCCAGTTTTACTCAAATCTCTCGTCGCCCAAGCAAAGGGTAATCTGCCTTCCATGCTTAGCAGCGTATCTTGTGGCAAATTGGGATACTCGGCAACGGCTTTATCCATTTTCACTTGATCTGGCAGGATAGAAAGCATCAAACTCGTTTCCGCATCTCCAGCGTGAATGCCCAACTGTGCTTCTTTCGGCGCGAGCAATTCTTTAGTAATATGAGGTACGCGCCAAGTAAACAGGGGGAAAACCATAAAATCCCCATATTTTAAGTGAATATCCCGCGCCGCAATTTCCATCACCTGGGGTTGCCCGCCGTGGGAATTCATCAACACGAGTTTGCGAAACCCAGCTTGGTAAATACTTTCCGCCATTTCATTTAGAATTGCCAGCAAGGTTTGTGCGCTTAAAGTAATGGTGCCGGGAAAATGCAAGTGTTCGGTCGATTTGCCGTAGTATAAAGGTGGCAAGGCATATGCTGGAATATCGGGTTCAAGCTTTTCCAGCGCCTTGCCCAAGACTCCGACACCGATGGCAGAATCGACTATTAGCGGTAAGTGGGGGCCATGTTGCTCAATTGCCCCTACGGGTTGGATGATTACTACATTAGCTTTATCGGGCATGGCCTGGATTTCAGTCCAGGTGAGGTAGGGGAAGAAACGCGCTGGTGGAATGAAACCGTGCATCAGGGAATTTTAGATTTTAGATTTTAGATTTTAGATTTTATTTTACTGCTTTCTCGGGAAAAGAATCTTCATATCACAGGTGTTCTCTAAAATTGTATCGGCGATCGCTTGAATTTCGCCGCTCATATTTATCGCCTGTTTGCTCGTGCAAGCTCAAAGGTGTTGAAGACTTGAAGGGGTCTTGCAAAACTACATTCAATCCCCATTTTACTGCGTTAGTAATTTCCTTAGCCAACTCGGTATTAGCTTTCTCCTGTTGTTTTTTCCAACCCTCCTCACTGGTAGCATAGAGCGTAGGCAAACGATTGAGAGCATAGGCAATTATCTGTGCTGGATTGATGTAAGAAACCAGTTGCGGCGACAGTTTCTGGAGTTGCCGTTCCACTTCTTGAGCTACTAGCGGTTCTATAGCATTGCGATAAATTAGAGGTTCCATATTTGTTATGAATTGAGCGGCGAATAACAGGCGATCGCATGAAGGCAAAAGGATGATGCGATCGCAGTTTATTTAAAACAACTAGGCATCACCAACAACGCTACCAGATGATTTCTGTTTGCGCTGCAACAGCGAACCTGCACCTACCACACCCAAAGCTAATAAACCCAACACAGAAGCAGGTTCGGGTACGCTTTTTGAGGGGGCGGTTTCCGAACTGAAGGCCAGACCCCAAGGCCCCTCTAAGTTGTATCCCGGTTTAGTAAAGACATCAATGAAGGCGCCAGTCGAACCATTGTAGCGCCGGACAGTGTTACTACGGTAATCAGCAACGTAAAAGTTTCCATCTGGCCCAAAAGCCATTTGTTGTCCAGAAAGCTGCCCGTTCCCAGGGATATAAGTTGGGTCTAAAGTGTTACCACCGACCCCAAAAGGTGTTCCATCTGTCTTGTAGCGCAAGATACTGCCATTGCTGGGGTAGTTAAAGCTATTTTGGCTGACATAAAGATAGCCATCAGACCCAAACAGCAACGCCTCGGCGCGAACTCCCGCAGCAAAAACAGACACGGTTGTTCCATCGTATTTATAGACAGTACCCTGGTTTCTGCTTGTGAAATAAATGTTGCCAGTCGTGTCAATTGCTAGACCAACTGCATTGCCCAAACCCGAAGCAATAATGCTCTCGAATAACCCTGTTTTTCCATCAAATCTCTGCACGGTTCCGTTATTATGATTGGCAACATAGAGATCGTTATCAGAACCACCGAAAGCAAACTGATGGGGTCCCGCTAGCGATCCGCCGGAAGTAAAAACCTCGAAGCTTTGGGTTGCTTGGTTGTAGCGTTGGATAGTGTTCGTATACCCTCTACTTAGATAAAGGTTACCGTCCGGGCCGAACCCCAAGCCTATAGCTCCGTTGAACCCACTGTGCGAACCGTCATTGAGAACCCCCAGGAAGTTTCCTTCCAGGTCGTACTTCAGGACGCTGTCGGTGCGATCGCTCACTACGTAGAGCAATGAGGCTGCCTCTGCAATTGGAACGCCCAAGGAGGTTACAGTTGCCACAGTTAGCATGGCGATAAAAGTTTTGAGTTTGGGAAGTTTCAAAGTCTGCCTCAGAATAATTGGCGATTTTTGTAAAAATGACATACAAAGTACTCCTGGCAATTCTTCAGAACCAACAGAAACGACTTGTGCTTGTATAGATGCGCTCATCTCTTCAACGAGCGATCGCTTCTATTTGAGATATCTGTCAAAACTCAAAATTTTCGCCGGAGCTGGCAATTGTTACAAAAATTTATATCAGCGTTCCAAAGAAACCGGGTTTCCAGCTGGGATCTCTACTTACAAAGCGACGATTTTTCCGAGAAACCGGGTTTCTAGCACCAAAGAAACCGGGTTTCCAGCTGGGATCTCTACTTACAAAGCGACGATTTTTCATAGAAACCGGGTTTCTAGCACCAAAGAAACCGGGTTTCCAGCTGGGATCTCTACTTACAAAGCGACGATTTTTCCGAGAAACCGGGTTTCTAGCACCAAAGAAACCGGGTTTTCAGCTGGGATCTCTACTTACAAAGCGACGATTTTTCATAGAAACCCGGTTTCTAGCATAGACAAATTGCCGCGAAATTTTGCCGCGAAACTCCGATAACTACTCATAAGACCCCATTTACCCGGCGGAAAGCGAGTTATGAAATCAAGCGATCGGAGTCCAACGAGGGAAAGACAATTGCCAAAATGCATCCAGAGAGTTGCTTGGCGGTGCAAATCATGTGATAGCGATAATCTGCATCAACGCCTGAAACAGCTTGTCGCCGCAGCGCGTTCCTACCCGCCAAAAAGCTGGCAGCGGCGACAAAAACTCAACGAAATTGTCCGAAGCATCCTCAAATCGGGCAAACTTTGGCAAGAAAACAGCCCTTATTACAACGATGCACTGCAACAAACCTGGCTGTATTTATGCCGAAATTTGGAACGGTATGACCCTGCTAAAGGCAGCGTCATTACCTGGCTAGATAAATACTTGCGTTGGCGACTGCAAGATTACCGAGAAGAGCAAAAGCAGGAACAAGACAGGACTGTTTTTAACTTTCCGACAGCAGCAGGAGATACGATTGAACTAATCGACAATTTGCCAGCTTGTCCCGACATTCCGCTGATTTTGGCAGAAACTTACGAATGGGTGGCGACGGATCCAGATGGAGAGTTAAGCGCGACGCAAGTTAAAGGATATCCCCACGTGACTTGCCAGGTGATACTTCTGCGACGCCTCCCGCCAGAAATGACTTGGAAAGCGATCGCACAAGAATTTGGCATACCCCTGTCCACCGTTGCCAATTTTTACAAGCGCGAATGTTTGCCCCGCCTGCGAAAATTTGCTCAAAAACAGGGATATCTGGATTAGAAGTGAATAGAACCTTACCCGTTATGACCCGCACCATTAACCATATCTTAGAAAAATCTATCCCCCTGCCGATTACAACCGCAGCAGTGCGGATAGCGCGGCAGTTTGCCGATCAACAGCTAACCCCCGAAAAGCAACAACAGGTATATTTCAATACTTTGGCTGTCTGTGCAGTCCATGACTACATGCAAATGATGGATATTCCAACTGACTTGAAAGCTAGCGACAGTTGGAACCCAGCCATACGAATTTATCACGATGCAGCCGATCTGAAATTGACCCGATTGGGACAGTTGGAATGTCGTCCGATTCCAGCTACCTGCTGGCAAAAATCAGGTCAGCCAATCTGCTATATTCCACCAGAAATGCCGGATGACAGAATTGGTATCGTAGTCGTTGCGATTGACGATTTGCGTCAAGAAGCCACCCTGTTGGGGTTTGTGGAAAAAACAGCAACAAGCGAACTATATATCAACCAATTGCAAACGATTGATGACTTACTCGCATATCTGGAACGTCTGGAGTTGCCAATAGTAGCGCCAGTTCCAGCAGTTAAGTTAAGTCAATGGTTCCAGAATATTTTTGCCACAGGTTGGCAAAGCTTGGAAGCGCTTTTAAGCTCAAACGCTGCCAATTTAGCGCCCATGCTCAGAAAATCTGCTCGGAATCCCGGTTTCTTCCTAGATGAAACTCGCTCCCAAGAAACCGGGTTTCTAGGAAGCGAGCGATCGCTCACAACCAACAATAAAAGTTTCTCTGCTGCCAATCTGAAATGTTTTGAGCAGAGAGATGCTACAAAATCCAGCATTAAAGCAGCCAAGTTGATCGATTTAGGCATTCAACTGGGAAATCAGTCGGTGGTCTTGCTAATGGCACTGACATCGGAGGAAAATGAAAAAGTGGGGATTAGCGTGCAGGTGCATCCAACTCTGGAAAAATATTTGCCCCCCAATCTGAAATTGGTGATGCTCTCTCAAACAGGGGAAACTGTTCAAGAAGTCGCATCTCGCAGTCAGGATAACTTCATTCAACTAAGGCGGTTTAAAACCCAACGGGGAACTTGCTTTAGCATCCAAGTGCATCTAGACGATCTCAACATAACAGAAGACTTTACGGTCTAACAAATGACTAAATTAGTCATATTGAGCCTCGGACAGGGTAACTTGGAAAGCGGTTTGACAAACGTCAGCGCCCGGATTTGGATGTCTGGCAACTCTTGTCCTACGCAAGTTTCTGGCAGTTTACCAGCAGCACCAGAAATTGCAGAATGTTACAGACGTTGGCGGATTCTCTATGAGGAACTCTATCAACGTCTTTTTTGGCGAATTCGCAGTCCAAATAAAGAGTTTGAAATCGATACATCCGATGTGACTAATGTTTCTGAAGTCGAATTCAGCGAATTGTGCCAGCAGTTAAAAACATTGCTCAATAATTGGTTAAATTCGACAGATTTTGAGCAGATTAAAACCAAATTATACCTGAAGTTAAAACCAGCTGACGAAATTCGGATAATTGTGGAAACCAAGGATAACCAGTTGCGGCGAATTCCCTGGCAGTTGTGGAATTTCTTGAAGGATTACCCGAAAGCTGAAATCGCCTTGGGTACGGTAAATTTTGAGCCACCCCCCTATCGCACTCCTGCTGGGAAAGTGAGAATTTTAGCAATTTTTGGCAGTAGCGATGGTATTGATATTGAGATAGACCGCAAGTTGCTAGAAAGGTTACCGGGGGCGGAACTGGTTTGTCTGAATCAACCTCGACGCCGAGATTTAAATCGATATTTGTGGGATAAACAAGGCTGGGATATTCTTTTTTTTGCAGGCCACAGTCAAACCGAGGGAGATACGGGTTGGATTTATCTCAATCAAACTGAGAGATTAACAATTTCTCAGTTTAACAATGCTTTGAGAAATGCTATTGAACGGGGGTTGCAGCTAGCAATTTTTAACTCTTGCGATGGATTGGGATTGGCAAATCAGTTGGCCGATCTGCAGATTCCGCAAACGATTGTGATGCGAGAACCAGTATCAGATGAGGTAGCGACGGCGTTTTTAGAGAATTTTTTAGCAGCTTTTGCGGGTGGCGAGTCTTTCTATTTAGCAGTAAGGGAAGCAAGGGAAAAATTAGAACCACTGGAAGATGAATTTGTTTGTGCTACTTGGTTGCCAGTTATTTGCCAAAATCCTGGTGTAGAACCTCCAACTTGGCAGCAGTTGCGCCGAATTGACTACCTCACACTTAAAACTGTTTTGATTGGTAGTGTGGCGGTCACCATTTTGTTGTTGGTGTTGCGACAGATGGGAATGCTTCAGTTATGGGAGTGGCAAGCGTTTGACCAAATGCTGAGACTGCGTCCGGATGAAGGGGTAGATGCGCGCCTGTTGGTAGTTGAAGCAACGGAAGAGGAAATTAATCGATATGGTTTTCCCTTGCCAGATGCGGTTTTAGCTCAAGTTGTAGATAAGTTGAAACCCCATCAACCGCGTATCATTGGTTTGGATATTTTTCGAGATCGCGCCACAGCCGGTCGTGGAGCATTAGCCAAGCATTTTGAGCAAAATCAACACCTGATCGGTCTTTGCAGCGCTAAGCAAGTCAGCAACGCCAATAAACCTGGAATTGCACCACCCCCTAACCTGCCAAAAAACCGCTTGGGATTTAGCGATGTGGTGGTAGACCCGGACGGCATTCTCCGCCGCCATCTATTATTTATGCAACCCCTCCGCAGCGATCCTTGTGCCACAGAGCATTCTTTCAGTGCTAGAGTGGCACTGCATTATTTAGCAAAAAAAGGCATCCAACCGCGCAATCTTTCTGGAGATAGGATGCAACTGGGTAAAGTTATATTCACTCCTTTAGAAATGAATGTAGGGGCTTACCAAAATTTAGATTTTCGCGGTTTTCAAGTAATACTAAATTACCGCAAACAGGTAGCAAGGCGAGTTAAAATAACAGAGGTTTTATCGGGTCGGTTGAATCCGGATTGGGTGAAAAACCGCATTGTCTTAATCGGCATGAATGCTGCCATTTCTGCCGATGATTTTTCCACACCTTACAGTACGAGTAATTGGCCTTACCAGAAAATGCCGGGTGTTCTGGTGCAGGCGCAAATGGTGAGTCAGATTCTGGCTGCTGTTTTGGATGGAAGACCTTTGTTGTGGGTGTGGAATTGGTGGGGAGAAATGTTCTGGATTTGGGGTTGGTCAATAGCTGGGGGTTTAATCGCTTGGAAGGTTCGCAGACTACCGGATTTGATACTAGCTGCTGCTGTAGCTGTTGGTGTTTTGTATGGAGTCTGTTTTGTTGTTTTAACCCAGGGTGGATGGGTACCGCTAGTGCCTTCAGGTTTGGCATTAGTGATGACTGGGGGGAGTGGGTTCGCTTACATAATTTACCAACAGCGACAATAGTAGAAAGGTTCAAGATGGTATGAGCAAAGGTAAACTGCTATTGAGGCAGATCTCGCTTAACTTATTTTTGGTTTTAATCATTATTCAACCTAACTTAGCCGCGACGCTAAAATACGACCCGCCAACGCAAGGAATGCCAAGCGATCGCACAGACGGAGGCAGCCGCAATCACCCGCCATTCCCGACAACGCTACAATACGACCCGCCAATGCGAGGCGCACCAGGGGATCGGGGAGATGCAGGGAGTCGGAGTCCTTATGATATCTCAGCTATTAGCCCTGCCACTAATTTGGGATTGACTGCTGCCGAGTATCCGACTTTCTGGCTTTACGTGCCGACTCGCATTTCATCTCGCTTATCAATACAGTTAATACTGCGGAATGAAAACAAACAAGTTATCTACCGAACTACTTTTGAAATCACCCAAGGAAAAGGAATTGTAAATTTTCGTCTGCCCAAAACAGCGCCTCCTTTGGAAATTGGTAGGAAATATCAATGGGTGTTCCGTAGCGAAGATCTTACCCGCTACGGATGGGTTGAACGGGTGGCACTCAAACCCGAAATTGTCAGTCAATTAGCAACTGCAACACCACGGCAGCGGGTGCTAATTTTTGCTCAAAATGGCATCTGGTACGAGACTTTAACTGAATTAGCTGAACTGCGTCGCACCCATCCCCAGGATGCTGAAATTGCTGCTGATTGGGCGGCTTTGTTGCAACATCGGTTGGTGCGTTTGGACAAGATTGTTGCAGAACCTTTTCTTCCTTGTTGTACGCCTGAAGAATAGATATCTCCAAAACAGGACTGATACTAAATCCGCTTTGATTACCCCTTTGATGCCGAACGACTGAAGTCGCGGCTATACAAACAAAGACCGCCTGCGCGGTCTATAAGAATAAAGGGGTCGTTGGCCCGGATTTGGTATGATGCAAAGAAACCGGGTTTCTCGGAAAAATCGTTGATTTGTCAGCTACAGATCTAAAAAGAAACCCGGTTTTTGGCCTGGTTGTGGGGTGGTGTCCCGCCTGCCTGTTTGAGGATGGCAATCTTTCCGGAAAAGTGATGGAACTGGGTGTAGTGCTAGATACCCCTTTCGCAGCGATCGCACGGCGCTATACCTATAAATGAACCCCGATCCGAATGGGATGAGCAACTACAAACTGTTCTTGAGGCAGATATCAGTTAACTTATTTCTGGCTTTGACAATTGTTCAGCCCAGCTTAGCAGCACCAAGGATGGGCAAGATGCCCATCCGACAAGACAAATCAACCCCAGAATTCAACCCGACAACAACAGGGGCACTTAGCGATCGCCAAGATGCAGGTGGTCGAAATCACCCGCCATCACCGACAAGGCTAGAATACGATCCGCCACAGCGAGGGGCACCTGGCGATCGCAACGACGCAGGTAGCCGGGGATCGGAGGAATTGTTGGCTCTAGTTCCTGTGAATAAATATGGATGGACTACTGCTGAATATCCCACTTTTTGGTTTTATCTGAAGCGTCAAACTTCCTCAACCAGCACTATCAAATTAGAGCTAATCGATGAGAATCAAAAAGTAGTTTATCAAACCACTTTGGCGCTGACTCAAACAGAAGGAATTATGCATATTACTCTCCCGAAAACAGCGCCTAGATTGGAAATTGGCAAGCAATATCAATGGGTGATTTTCTCGGGTAATATGGATAATGAAATGCACGCTAGCGGGTGGATAGAACGAGTGGCATTGACACCCGAATTGGCGAGTCAATTGCAGCAAGCCAAGCCAAGAGAGCGGGTGCTGATTTTTGCTAAAAAAGGCTTTTGGTACGAGACTATTACCGAACTGGCTGCACTCCGCCGTGCCAATCCCCAAGATGCTCAACTCGCTGATGATTGGGTTGCTTTATTGCAAGATCCAGATGTTAGTTTGAAGGAGATAATTTCCCAGCGTCTTGTGCCTTGCTGCACGCCTTAATTAACGTAAGTTGCTAGACGAGGCAGCAGCCCACTTTCCTCTCCCTCTCGTTCCCAGGCGTAAGCCCGGAGAACGAGATCTGGGAGGCAGAGCCTCCTGACGGGGTAATGCAATTGAAACTTTATTGTGCATCTCGCCCTCTCAGCAATGTTTCTGCCCACTGGCTATCTGCCTCGGACAGTGGCGGTTGTGGTGGCTGGGTGTAATCGATTGCTAAATGATACCGCCCTTTTTCGTAAACGCGGTTGAGCAAGGGTTGTAAATCTAAAATTGGCTCCACCTCACCGGCAGAGAGAGGAATCGGCACGGGTGGGATTGGCTGGCGCAAGCTGAAGGCATACAATTCTCCCGTGGGTCGCCGATCGCCACGACAAATTAAAATGCGATAATCCCCCAAGTTTTGACTTTCAATCGGAAAGGGTTTACCACCTCGCAACAGATCGATTTCAACTAGATGAGTAGCGCTGGTTAAAACTTGATTTCGTTTGCGATCGTAGGCTATGCGCCCTTCACCGGAACGCTTATTTTTGGGAGACAAAAGTTCGATTGTGGTAACGACGATACCTGTAGCAACTTCTCGAATTTCGAGATACCGCTCGTTCACTTCTTCTGCCATTGGAACTGTCACCTTCTCAGGTTGAACGGACAAGGATAGAGTAGCAATAGATGAGGTAGTTTCTGCTGTTCTGCTAGTTAGCACCGCGACATCGGAAATGCCAACTAAAACGCTTTCTGCATCGTTGCTGAAGTAAGTCCGTTTTTCTATTTCGACTCGATATTTCTCGCTGAGACGATCGACCAAATCATCTGCGATCGCTACAATTAAACGATTATGCACAGCTGACCACAATTCTGGATTTTCGAGATAGGGATTCATTCCAGGCCAGGGCGATCGCATAGGACAGTTCCACTAAGTCAGAGACATATATCTATGGTACTGGTTGGCATCCAGATCGATCGTCGCCAGCGATGCGATCGCCACAGGAGGCAAGAGCCTCCTTTCCTCTCGTTCCCAGGCGTAAGCCCGGAGAACGAGATGCGGTGGGCTGCTGCCTCCCCAGGGGATGTTGGTTCTTTTTATCTCATCAGTTAGTCATTTCCCCAGTGGCATCTGGCATTTTCTCTCAACATGGCAATTAGTATGACCAGTAATTTTTGTTCAAAAAACCAAGCATATTCTTGCATAATTTCATCAGAAAGTAGCAAGGGATTGGGGTCACACTTGTTGTGGTCTGGGTAAGCGATCGCCAAGCGTTGCGTCAGCATTATCCCTTGCCAATCTAGCCCTAATTTATTGCTAATTTCGATAAAGTTTGTGGGTGAAACGGGTTTGCCATTGAAATAGCTAGTCATCGTAGAACGAGAAACGCCTATCGCTTCAGCCAAATCTATTTGGCGAGCAAAGCGACGATATAGAGCATGTTTCACTGTTGGGATATGCTCTGGAGACACTCGAATTCCTGGTGTTCTTGCCATAGTCTTTAGCCGTTCCTTAAAAAGCTCCTTGTCGGGTAATTACTACCCAAATTGTCTTGAGAATCAACCACAGGTCATACCAAAGACTCCACCGTTTTTGGTAACGCAAATCTAATGTAACAATTTGTTCAAAATCATTGACAACAGAACGACCGTTGACCTGCCATTCGCCTGTTATACCGGGTTTAACATTTAACCTGCACCAATGGCGATCGCTATAATAAATAACTTCATCGAAGCTGGGCGGACGAGTGCCAACTAAACTCATTTTTCCCACCAAAACATTCCAAAACTGCGGTAGTTCGTCCAAACTGGTACGGCGCAAAAAACGACCGACTCTGGTGATGCGCGGGTCATTCTTATTCTTAAAGATTGCTCCACTGGCTTCGTTTTGAATCTCAGATTTCAAGGCGTCGGCATTGTTGACCATTGTGCGAAATTTATAAATGGTAAAGGGACGACCTCTCAGTCCGCAGCGCTTTTGCCGGTAAATGATAGAACCAGGACTATCTAGTTTGATGGCAATGGCAATGGGGATAAATAATATGGCTAGAATTAGCAGTCCTACGATACTGCCTACAATATCTAACGAGCGTTTAAAAATGCAGCGAGTGGAGAGGTGAGTTGTGGGGAATAATCGGAAAGGTGATGAAGGGAAAAGAGTTGGTTTAATTGTTGGAGTTGTGAGCATATTTGAGGAACCATGAAGAGGTAAATCATAGGAAGAGAAGATGGGGGTAGATGTGAAGAGTAATGGCGATCGCATATGATTTGGATGTGGTGCGATCGCGCGAGTGAATCAATCAGTTCAAACTGCTACCTGACGCAGGTTGTTTGCGTCTCAATAAAAAACCTGCACCAAAGACACCAAAAGCCAATAAACTCAACGCAGAAGTGGGTTCGGGAACGCTTGCTGGTGGCGTTGGAGTTGAAGTTGAAATAGTGGCAGCAACACTTGTAGTGTCAAACCAAAAAGTTTGGTTGCTGCCAAAGCCTACAGCAAAGTCTATGATATCGCCAGTATTAAGTGATAGAGTATTTATAAATGACTTAGCACTGGCAGCACCAAAACCGTTAACTAAATCGTTGAAAATCGAAATACCATTCCGAAGAACATGGACATCCGTCGTTGTTGGACCTACAAAGTCTGCTCCAGCAAACTTTGTAGAAAGTGAGTAAGTTCCTGTTTCAGGCGCAACCCAACGAAGAATACTATATTGCCCATTTGCACCAGGATGCAACAAGACTTCATCTCCTGGGAGTTGCCCTGTACCACAGTTTAATGTGCTTCCGGTGTTGTTGTGTCCGACAGCGGGATTGTCCCAGTAGGGATTGCTTGAGAAAGAGCCTATCCATCTGTTAAGTTTTCCATCACATACAGTATCAGTTTGGCTGAGTTGATTGAAAACAGATCCAAGTGTTTGCGACCACCCATAGCGCCAAACACCATTAGGATTATTAGTTGTAGAAAAGTCAGCGGCAGCGTTGAAAGTCAGAGCAAGACTGGGACTAGCAGCGAAACCAACAATGGCAGTTGCCATTAACATGATTTTGGATGTTTGGAAAATTGACATGAAAAATCGTCCTTGTAATTCTTCAAGATGAGCTAATCTGTTCAATGAGCGATCGCATTTACGCAAGGATAGATGCATCAATGTCTTCAATCGGCGATCGCATCTAATTTAGATATCTGCCAAAATTCAAGTTTTTCGCGGCGGCTGAGATATTGTTACAAAAGTTTATATTCGGGAGGCGATCGCATTGCTCAAGGAAGTAAGTGCGATCGCATATGATTTGTATGTGGGGCGATCGCGCGAGTGAATAAATCAGTTGAAACTGCTACCTGAAGCAGGTTTTTTGCATTTCAACAGCGAACTAGCGCCGAATGCAGCCAACGCTAATAAACCCAATGCAGAAGTAGGTTCAGGGACAGATTGAGATTCGCCAGCAGTGACTTGATTAAAGGTGAAATCGTCGAAAGCAGCAGTACCATTCCCAGTAATTTTTACAGAATGAATTCCAGTCGCAGAAATGCTCAGAGTAGATGAATCTTGTGCCGAAAAACTTCCTAACAAATTCCCATCAACTCCAAATGCTTCAATTAATAGCGATCTCGTCGGGTCAGGCCACCTGTCTGGCTTAATAGAGACAAAGTTGGTTACTGCTTTTATAGCAGGATTTGATGGCATAAAAAAGCTAGCAAAAATTGGATCGGAGTAGCTTAATATGCCATTCTTGATGGCTCCAATTCCATTGCTTCCACTCACTGCATGACCGAATCCTAAATTAACAAGAGCTACTCCAGAATTGCCAGAACTGTCTGAGCTGAAGCTAACGCCTGATGTCTCTAAAAACTGATTCGATATACGTGCCTGTGAAGGAACTGGATTCCCTGCATAAAAAGTCATTGCCCCACTCAGGTTATCAAAATTTATGGTAATAGCGAGGCTGGGACTAGCGGCAAAACCAAGCATGGCAGATGCCATTAACATAACTTTGGGTGTTTGGAAAGCAGACATGAAAAAATCTCCTTATCGTTAATTGGAATTAATGCAGCGAATCAGCGCGATCGCATATTCTGGGTATGTGATGCGATCGCGCTAGTGAAGAAACTACCTGAAACCGCTACCATTTACTTGCTGTTGCTGTTTGCGTTTCAGCAGCGAAGCTACACCTAGCGCACCAAATGCAAATAAACCTAATGCAGAATTAGATTCAGGAACAGATACAGATTCATCCGGATTAGAAGTACCGTACTCCACGTAATAACCTTGACGTGCAAAACCCGTCCAGTCATTCCACGTACCAGGAATTGGTCTGTAGTCTAGGTGTGCATAATCTTCGTTCCCCAAATTATTAGGTTCGCCAAGACTCCAGTTTGAATAGGCACTGTTAACTGCCGCTCCCCCTGACCAAAATATTGTTCCCGCTTCTGGTCCTGTTACCCATTTCCAGATTCCTTCTTGTTCGGCATCGCTAGCACCAATCCACCCCCAAGCATCAAAATTAGTCCAAGCTCCAGGGGGAACAGGAGGATTGGGAAAGTCAGGCAAGATTAAGTTCGAGACAATAAAGTCCATTTCGACTTGAGAAGTAATTGTCGTCAAATAACCTTGGAGATTGTTGAAAATTCTTGTTTCAGCAGCAGATTTTGCCTCATTCCAAGTGAAACGACCAGGAACAAATTCGTAGTAGTGTCCTGTCGCTGAATTAAACAAAACAGTCGCTTGTACCCTTTTGGGTATTAGAGACACTAGCATCAAGGGTAGGGCTGCTAAAACTAAACCCCGATTTAACATGGAAAGAAACCGTTGCTTAAGCTTTGTGGATTTTCTTAAGCCAGACATATGCAACATCCTCCTTGTGATTCTGAAATAGTAAGAGAAACCACTCATGCTTTTGGAGATGAGCTAATCTCGATCAACTAGCGATCGCATTCACGCGGGTATAGATGCACTCAATTTGAGCAATGCGCGATCGCATCTAATTTAGATATCTGCCAAAATTCAACTTTTTCGCAGCGGCTGGAAATTTTTACAAAAGTTTATATTAGGGAGGCGATCGCCAAATAACAAAGTATAATCAACAACATTAATCTTCTAGTCGTCTCACATGGGAATCAGTTCCATGTCCATATCCGAACCAGAAAAGCAACCATCATTAAAACCGATTAATCTCCCCGATCCTCAAATGCGAGCGATCGCGTACAGTCTAGATACTTTGATTCCAGGACTCTACATTTGGCTAGGTGCCATCAAGATTCGCATCGGCGGTAGCTTACCGGAAGAAAGCTATCCGGGAACAATTCACAGCCCAATTGGCATTGCCTTAGTTCTTCCAGGCTACCGCATCTATAGCAGTTACCAAGGTAGCTATGACCCTTGACAACCTTGCCATCTACAGAATTTGAGTTACTTTTACTGAGAACAAGCTATAGTAAAATAAGTAATTTTATTCAATCATTATGATACCACAAACAAAAAAAATAGTGACAGATGAACAAAACCGTTTAGTTGCCGTGTTAATTGATTATCAAGACTGGGAAAAAATCGAGCAATTATTAGTGGTTCATCAGGGTAAAGAAGCAGCCACTTCAGACAGTAAAACACCTCAGATTGAAGTTAATTTTACTATCCCGGTGCGAGATATACCAGATACCCATAGGCAAGAAGCAGAAAGCAAAGCGAAAGAAGCCTATGTAATGACGCTCTTGAGACATGGAGATATCAGCACCGGAAGAGCAGCAGAAATATTAGGGATGCCTCGCGTAGATTTGTTTGATTTAATGGGTGAGTATGGCATTTCAGTGTTTCCAGATTATACACCCGAAGAATTAGAGCGTGAAGTGAATGAAACAGCTCGGATGCTGGAGAAATACAAGCAGTGATTATTATTTCAGACACCACACCTCTAAGCGAATTGTCTAAAATCGGACAACTGAATTTACTCAAAGATATTTTTGGACAAGTAATCATTCCTCAAGAGGTTTACAATGAAGTCACTACAGGAACTCATCCAGCAACAACAGAAGTCCCATTAGCTAAGTGGATTGAGGTACGAATGGTTAGCGACTCCCAAAAAGTTTTAAACCTAAAGAATACTACAAGACTTGGTTGGGGTGAGTGTGGAGCAATTATCTTAGCTGAAGAATTAGGTGCAGATAGATTGTTGATAGATGATTCGCCAGCTAGAAGAGAAGCTGAATCTCGAAACTTACCCGTTGTCGGCACCGTTGGCATACTATTACTTGCCAAACAACAAGGTTTGATCCCTAATGTTAAAGAAGTTTTAGATGATCTCATTGCTAATGGTAAACGTATAAGTCAACAGCTCTACCAGCAAGTACTTAATTCGGCAAAGGAATAGCGATTTGCCAAAGCGATACTGGCGATTAACAAATCTGCTCGTCCAATCTTGCGTAGTTTCGGGGTGACACGTAGGCGATCGAACTGTTCTGCTGCTACCTGACTGATCGGCACAATTAGAAGCTTGTTCAGTAATTCTTCTGTACGGAATAAAAGCTCTTGTGCTTTCAACAAGTCAACCCCTGTTTCAGCTTTGAGCAGGTAATCAATCCGTCCCCGCAAAACTTCAACTTTTGTGATGATAGTAATTCCAATAACTCAAGTTGCTAGTTATAAAAGCGATCCCCCCAACCCCCCAACACACGGGGGGCTTAAGAGAAAGTAAGAGGGATTTCCCGCCTTTTTAAGCAGGTAAATCGATTTAAAGTCCCCCTTACTAAGGGGGATTTAGGGGGGTCTCCAAAGGTTAAGCTTATAACTAGCAACTTGGGTTAAATACCGATCTTTAAAGTCTTTCAGTCCACTTAAGTGGACTTTTGCTATTAGCCCGGAAATTGATTTCCGGGCGGGCTATGAGACTGATGCAATATCTGAGTAAAACCACCAAAGAGATGAGCTTAATAACTGAATTTCTTCCGTCGTCGTGCCCAGCGAGTCTCTTGCCAAAGACGAATAAACAGAACGCTCGATACAATCGCTCCTAAGAACCATTTAATCGCATTTTTTGCCAGCGCTTGGCGCTGATTTGCCCGCTTGTTGATTGTGCGTTCAATGTTTGTTCTGCTTTGGCGATTTCTGAAGACAACTGGCTTTTTAACTTTTCTGGATCTTGAGCATCTTTAATTTCCGGTGAGTTGCCTTGGTTGTTTAAACGACTGGCAAAATTAGTCAACTCTGCGGTTGAAGCATTGTTTAATTGAGTTTGAAACTGTTGAAGTTGCGATCGCTGCTGCTCAACTTGTGCGTTAATTTGAAACAGATAATAATTGTTGCACCCAGAAAGCTGGAGAATTTTTCACTTTTTAGGCTTAAAGTGTCGCGTTTTTCCCAGATGCGGGAAGCTACAGCCAGCCAAAACAGAATACTTGTACCCAGAAAGAAAGTGGGTGCAGTTTTACTGACTAAAGTTAGGTGAATAGCAATTAAGCTGACTGCTATTCCCACGAGCCAATATTTGGGATTGTGTAAAAGCTTTAGCGAGTTCATGATGGTAAAAGGTATGGCCTCGTACTACAGAGAAAAGATAACTGATTGAGTTTCATAAAAGTTTATTAAAGGTTAGACAAAAAACAGTAAAGCTATGAAACCCATACTAGGCAAGGTTAGCTTATTTTCTTGTCTTTAAGCTTCCTTTGTTTTTTTGAATATTCTCGTTTTAGTAAACCTCCAAATCCCAGAGCTAACCCTGAGCCAAGTAATGTGGTGATAGGTTCAGGAACTGCCATAAGTGTGAAAGAAGCCGTATTTGGAGCAGTACTGGTAGAAAATTTTTAACTCCACAGTCTCAGGACAGAATAACCTCTCAGCTTGGCAAATACACCTAAAAACTAATCAGTATCGCTGTCACTGTTAGTCAACAGGCATAGCTATATTTAGGAACTTTGACGTTGCGTCTGCCTCAACATTGAAGAAGCTTAAAAGTTACTTACAGTAAGGTTTTCAGCTTAGTTGATGCTTCATAGCAGCGTCCCTAAGATGACTCTCAACTCAGATCTTGCACCAGTCCACTCACCCGCCGTGGAATCAATTCCACGGATCATAGCTCAAGTCCATTGAAATGGACTGAAATCTATAGCAAGCATTTAGTCCTCTTGAGAGGACTTTCGCTATTAGCCAGGGAATTGATTCCCTGGCGGGTAAGCGGGTAGGTGCAAGATCTGAGTCAATGAGCGATCGCATCTATTACAGATATCTGCCAAAATTCAACTTTTTCGCAGGAGCTGAAAATTGTTACAAAACTTAACCTCAGAGATGCCCTACCACGGGTTACCAATTAACGTAAACGCTGCCCAAAAATAAGGATGAGAAAAGTCTGTATCTGCGGTTTCGGGCAATTCCACTGCTGTACCATCCCAAAGGCGCAATTTTCCCGCTGCTACTCGCACCTGACCTTCTATTAAAGCAATTTGCGCTTGTCTGATCGCTTCAGACCGAATTGGCGCTGTTTGTAAGTGCTGGTAAAATGCCACCATCAGTCCCAGAGTACCCTTATCGTTGGCGCGCCACAAACTTGCCAGCGCCGATTTTACTCCCGCTTCCACTCCCAATCCAGCAAATCCTAATTCTGCTTGTTCGTCTCCTAACGCAGTTTGACAAGCAGAAAGTACTAACAATTCCACAGGTGGATTGTTCCACTTTAACTGGCGCATTTGCGGCAGCAGCAAGCGATTATCCCACAGTTGAATGTAAGAATTATCGGGATTTCCTGCCTGAAATCTGGCATGGGTTGCTAAATGGATAATTTCAAATTCTTGCTGATGGCGCTGTAGGTTGAGATTATTCAGCGTGAAACTTTCATTTAAAAATCGGCGATTTTGCCCTAATTTAGCAGTAATGGTCGCTAATTCAACTGGTACAAAGGGCAAAGGTTCTTGTTCGCGAAAGGTTGCCGCACCCATGCCTAAAATTCTGGCTTTTTGCAGATTGATGTAGCGAGGTTGGGTTAAGCTGAAACTGGGAATTAAAGCTAGACTGTATTGCTGGATGAGAAAGTTTTGTCCATCGTGAAGTGCGGCGAAGGGAAGCGATCGCAACGTCGCATCTGGTACGAACATTATATTGGTAATACCTTGCGATCGCAATGTTGGTTGAACTGGTGCAATTAGAAGTTCGTACAGTTTTTGCGCGGATGTTAAATAACTGGTGGTGCGGGTTTTATAAGGATTGGTAACTTCACCGCGAAATTCGCTTGCTAGCGCTAGCACTTGTTGGCGCATCGCGTTGGGAATTAGCAGGCGCAGAGGTTCGCTAGTTCCCGTCACCAGTATAAGTTCGATGGGGTCGTTGGCAGAGCGATCGCACAAAAGTTGTCGCAGTTCTAAATTAGTTTCCCTGACTAACCAAGACTCCCGCGAAGGACAGATTAAAGCTGCATTTGTCCCCAAGTTGCTGCGACTAAATACTATGTATAGCACCGCCGATTTTATTTTCGTTTCCCTTTCCGTTTGTCGCAACCGCTGCTGAATATTTTCTAAAGTAACGATAGGCGTAACAGCAGGTTGACCAAAATAAGCTTCAAATTCCCGCGTCAGCACCTGTTCAATTGCAGCGACAGAGGCATCAATTTCTACAGGAACAGTATCGCTAGTTTCTGATTGAATAGGAGGATTTTTTTGATTATGAAGAAACTCAGTATCGTCTACCTGTGCGCTAGGTTGCGGTTGGGGTTGCGGTTGTGGTTGTGGTTGCGGTTGCGGTTGCGGTTGCGGTTGTGGTTGTGGTTGTGGTTGCGGTTGTGGTTGCGGTTGTGGTTGTAGAGTTGCGCTGTCGGTAACTAAACCAATATTGCCCAAATTGAAAGCACGGGGAAAAGATTCTCCTGGAGATAGTGTAAATTCTCCCGTAGTAATAGCAGATTGAGTGCCATTCGGTGTCAAACTGCCGATTACAAATGGTTGAATGGGAGGCGTTTCGTCTCCGCCAACGTGGCGAATTGTAATCGAACCTCCCCCTAAATTACCTGCTGTAGAAATACTCGCGGTTCCTGTTGGGGAAAAAGCAGTGGAAAATGAACCAGTAGCGCGGAAAAAACCGCCTGTAGACTCAATAAAAACATCTCCGCCTCTGCCGTTATTTCCTCCTTGGGTGTTGATGAAACTTACTTTAATATCTCCAATCGGATCTAGGGTAACGTTACCCCCATTTCCAATAGTTGCACTGGAGTTAATTTCGCCAGTTGCAATCGCGGTTTGAGCTTGAAGGATAATATTACCGCCGCTGGTGACTCCAGATGAATTCAGGTTACCAGTAGTAATGGTTCCCGTTTGGGAGGTTAGGGTAATATTTCCTCCTCTATTTGTTGTGGAATTAGAGTTGAGATTGCCAGTAGTAATGTTAGCAGGTGTGGTGAGATCGATCGCCCCGCCATCCCCGGTCCCAGAACTAGCATCAACTATCCCCGCCGTTGTATTAATTTGCCCTTGTTGACTGGTAAGAGAAATCGCACGACCAGAGTTAACAATACTGCCTGTAGTAATATTTCCCTGCGCTGTTACAGTAATCGTGGCATTATCAGCACCTCTAAGAGTGCCGCCTGTATAAGTAATAGAACCAAGAGTTTGTAACGTCACCGGGTCTTGAAACGTCGCATCTCCTGCTAGATTTATTCTGCCGCTTCCATCGGTCCTGCCAATAGTAATCGAACGAAAACCATTTCCCAGCAAACTTATTTCTGCACTGGTTAACTCTAGAACGCTATCGTTTCGACTATCTGTCCCTCCAACTTGAATTGCTTGGTTAACCGTTGATGGTTCAATTCTTAAATCACCCGTGCCTGAAACAGTACCAAAAAAATTAATTTCATCTCCAATTAGGGTCAGGTTACCAGCACCGCCATCGATGTTGCCGCTAATGCTAGCTGCGGGAGTAAAATTAAATGTATCTGCTTCAGTTCCTCCCGTTAAGTTTTGGAATTGACTAAAACTCAGCGTCCCGTTGTACGTGCCGCTATTATTTCCGGCGATATTCCAATTGTTAGGTGTATTTCTCCCCATCAGCGTACTCGTCGCATTGTTCGTTCCAATGATATTTTCAATACTGGTAGCTGTCAAAGCCTGTAAATTGACGACTAGATTGCTGGTGAAGTTAGCATAATTTAAGGTATCTGTTCCGCTGCTGCCATCAATCGTGCCGTTCCAGTTAATCCCATCATTAAAAACAAATTCGTCGTTCAGGTTGCCGCCAACCAGACGTTGAAAATTGCTAAAGTTGATATTGTTATTAAATCTGCCGCTATTATTTCCGGCGATCGCCCAAGTATTGCTATCATTATTGCCAATTATGGTACTGGTGGCATTCGTCGTTCCAATAATGTTGTTAATATTGAGGTTGTTGATTCCGATTGCGTTCAAGTCTACTGTGACAGGAACGGTAAAAGCAGAATAGTCAAGAGTATTTATACCCTGATTCCCATGGATAATTCCGCCCCAGGTTACTCCATTAGCCAAGATAAAGTTATCATCTAATCTTCCCCCGATCAAGCGTTGAAAGTTGCGGAAATTGAGGACATAATTGAGCCGCCCGCTGTTGCTGGTTATGATATTCCAAGTATTGTTAAAATCGGGAGCGATTAAAGTACTGGTAGCATTGTTTGTGCCAATTATCGTTTCAATGCTGATAGCATTGAAGGTAGACAAATCTATATTAATAGGAATCGTGGAACTGGAATAATCTAGCGTATCGTTTCCGGCATTACCATCAATTACTCCACTCCAGTTCACCCCATTGCGGAAAATGAAGTTATCGTCTAACAGTCCGCCAACCAGATTTTGAAATTGAATGAAATTCAGCGTATTGTTTAGCGTGCCGCTGTTATTGCTGGCGATATTCCAATTGTTGTTTGTATAGCTGCCAATGAGAGTGCTAGTAGCATTATTTGTCCCAATAACTATTTCAATACCAGTTGCTCCCAAAACAGATACATCTACAATTAAGGGAGTCGTAAAGGCAGAATAATCTAAAGTGTCAGTTCCCGTGTTTCCAGCGATAGTTCCGCCCCAGTTGACGCCATCATTGAAAACAAAATTATCATCCAGCGTACCACCTACAAGATTTTGGAAGTTCCTAAAGCTGAGAATATTGTTAACCGTGCCGCTGTTCGTTCCGGTGAGGTTCCAATTGTTGTTTGTATTCGTACCAATGAGAGTACTCGTTGCGTTGTTTGTGCCAATAACTGTTTCAATGCCAGTTGCACCCAGATTAGCTAAATTTACGCTTAAGTTGCTGGTAAAAGCAGAATAATTGAGGGTATCGGTTCCCGCATTGCCATCGATGGTTCCTTGCCAATTTGCGCCATCATTGAAAACAAAATTATCGTCTAGGGTTCCACCCCTGATATTTTCAATGTTATTGAAAGTAAAACCGTTTGCATAACCGCTAATACTGCCTGAGTTGCTACCTGTAATTGTCCAATCTGTATTGCGGTTAGCACCTACTAAAGTTGCACCGCCTGCAATATTCACTGGAATGTTGAATGTGGCATTAGGGTCGAGTGTAATTGTCCCAGTGTTGTCGGAACTGCCAATAATAATTTGCGAGAAACCATTATTTTGTAAATTGGCGAGTTTGGAGTTATCAAGATTTAAGTCATTGTTCTCAAAACTTCCGCCTATAGTAATACCCAAACTGGGGTTGAGTGGTTGCAATCGGATTGTGCCAGTCCCTCTAATTTGAGTTGTGCCAAGTAGGTTAATTTCATCACCTTTTAAAGTAATATTTCCGCTGCCAGGAGTTGGGTTAATATTAATGTCGCTGAGTGTAACTTCATTGCTACTGAGATTAATAGCACCGCTGGTAGATTGAATAATGCTATCAGTATAGAGAAAAATCAAATCAGTGCCAGTGATATTGATGACCCCACTGGTAGATTGAACTCTGCTATCAGTGATGAAAATGTCATTATTGCTAGCGAGTGTTATAGCACCAGTGGTTGATTGGATGCTGCTGCCATTATTGATGAAAATGACATCAGAGTTATTGATAGTTATGGCACCAGTTGTAGATTGGATGCTACTGCCAACATTGAGGAACATGCCACCAGTGCCACTAAGCGTTATTGCACCATTATTAACGGTTAACTGACTACCGTCGCCAATTGTCAGACGACCACCACCGTCGCTGACATTAAACCTAATATTTCCATTCCCTGTAGCGGTTAGTCGGGTGGCATTGTTGAGCAAAATGCCATGTCCAGGAGGCTTGCCAGTGCCGTTGATTGTAATATTTCCATTTTCAACTGTGAACTGACCACCCGTAATAAAAACGCCAGGATTGTCACTACTACTGCCATTGAATGTAATATTTCCATTCCCTGTAACATTGATTGGACTGTTATCAAAAGATACAGCAATCGTGTTAGGAGAGGTAGCTGTACTTGTAATCGTAAGATTTCCGCCACCTGTATTAATAGTAGTACCCGTAAGGATATGCATTACAGGAAATAAGTTGGGATTACTGCCCCTACCTCTTGCTGTTAAGCTGATATCACCGCCAGCCGAATTTAGAATAGGATTACCAATAATGCCTAGTCGATTATTTGCATTGAAAACAAGATTCAAGGGGGCGCTGTTTGCTGTCCCTTGAATCGATTGCAAAATGGCAATATCGTTATCAGCATTAAGCGTCAGAGTTCTTTCGGCAGCTAGATTAAACGTCAGCGGCGCATTCCAAGTAATATCCCCAGCTTGTCCGCCACTATTTCCAGTTGAAATAGTAACATTGCCAGCATCGAGTGCAGTTTTAATTAAATCAACTCCCAACTGTGCGTTGTTACCAGATGGTTCAAAGGGTGAATTAGCGTCGATATTGGTGTTACCGCTACCGGCAACAATGGTGATATTGTAAGGATCGATTAGCCATTCGCCGCCTAAACCTGCTGGTGCGCCTACGTTGGGGACTGTGGTAATTGTAAGCGATCGCATCCCGCTAGTCTCAATAAATCCCCCATTCCCAGATTGCACCCCACCCCGTGCGGTCAGCGTACCGTAAACTTGGGCAGTATCTTGTGCAAAAACAATTATTTGCCCCCCATTTCCCCGTTGCCAAGCATCAGCAGCAACAACAGAATCGGGACTAATAAAGGTATATTGAGCATTAGGAAGATCGCCAAGTCCAGAACGATTACCGCCGATGAAAATATTACCCCCGCCATTCGCCCCAGAAGCATTAATATGAGCATCAATAACGGCAATGCGCGAACCTAAAATATTAACTTCTCCTCCAACTGCCTGCTGACTGCTACTAGAGACGATCCCAGAAACAATCGCGGTTCCTGCTTGATTTGGTATGGCAATACCCGAACCCGTCAGAACTACTTGCCCTTGTTGGTTCACCGAAATAGCATTCGCATTACCGACATTACCGCCAGTGAGTAATTGAGGCAAAGACAGCGGTCTTATTCCTGTTTCACTCTCTGATGTCAGCGGCAATTCTATACTTAACAAATGTCCCGCTTGAGAAATGCGAATAACATTTCTCCCCGGAATTGCGGCAATGGTAATTCTGCCTCCCGGTGCTTCTAATGTGCCGAGATTGATTGTATTTCCACCCAGTAAGGTTAAACTTTCTCCCGTGCCGACGGCTAGATTGCCAAAATTAACGATGCTTCCAGGATTGAGGTTATCAAACCTAAATTCGTTCGGCGTTCCGACTAAGACTGACCAATTATTTTCCCCAACCGCATTGAACCAATTATTGTTACCAAAACCGATACCAGTGGAGGTGGTTGCAGTAAAGGCAGCAGGTACGTTTAATTGAGCATTGGCACCAAAAATAATCCCTGCGGGATTCATTAAATATAAGTTAGAATTGCCACCCAACACCTGAATCAGTCCGTTAATTAAGGACGCTTCCCCGCCATTGATGCGTCCGATAATATTGCGGATGTTGGGATTAGATAGAAAATTGGCAATTTGACCTTCTGATAAGCCGAATTTTTCAAAGCTGTGAAACAGATTTGCCCCATCTCCGGATAATTGTCCCCCCTGAATGTTAAATTCGTTGCGGTTTGGGATAACTTGCGTGTTAGTTCCGTCTGCTGCTGGCACAATAGATTGAGCAAAAGCGCTAGGAGAATTAATCTGAGGCATGAAACCGATTAATCCCGTCACAGTTAAGCAGACTAGCGTCGATTTGAGGGGAATTGGGTGTAGCATCAGAGTAACCTCCCACGCAACCATTGCTAGATTCGTATTGACCGCCAGACTATCCGGAGAAGTGCTTTTTATCCAAACAAAGCAGCCGCGTGATGGCTAATATGGTCTTCCATAAACGTGGCGATAAAGTAATAGCTATGGTCGTAACCTGCTTGCATTCGCAAGCTTAGTGTCTGTCCGACTTTTGCACAAGCTTCCTCGAATAATTCTGGTAGCAATTGGTTAGAAAGAAACTTATCTTCCATGCCTTGGTCGATCAGAATGGGACGATTATATTGTGCAGTTAATACTAATTCGCTGGCATCGTATGCCCGCCAAGTTTCTGGATCAGATCCAAGATAGTTCGTAAATGCTTTTTGACCCCAAGGACAGCGCATCGGTGCAACAATAGGAGCAAATGCAGAAACAGATAGATAGCGGTCAGGATTTTTTAACGCACAAATTAGCGCCCCATGTCCCCCCATTGAATGACCAAAAATACTTTGTTTTTGTGGAATTGCTGGGAAATGTTCGGCAATAATACTAGGCAATTCATCAACTACATAGCTGTACATTTGATAGTGGGATTTCCAAGGTTCAACCGTAGCATCGACGTAAAAACCTGCGCCCGTACCAAAATCCCATTCCTCATCTTCACCGGGAATTCCCGCATCGCGAGGACTGGTATCTGGAACTACTAGCATTAATCCATATTTGGCTGCAAATTGTTGCGCCCCTGCCTTGACCATAAAGTTTTCTTCAGTGCAGGTTAAGCCTGAGAGAAAATATAAAACCGGCACCGATTTTGATTTAGCCTGGGGTGGTAGATACACGGCGAATTTCATTTTGCTATTACAGGCAGAAGAATGATGGCTATAAAAACCAACAGTTCCACCAAAACAAGTATGTTCGCTGACTAGGTTGGGAGATGCAGACATAAGTTAATTGCAAGCTTGCTAATTGGTAATGGGTGATTGGTGCTTTTTTATGAGTTATATCATGTCGCGTGACATCCCTAGCCTTAGCCGCGGCACGCTTTAACGAGATTAGAAACCGGGTTTCTCTGAAAAATCGTTTAGCAAGGAAAGAGATCTACTCAGAAACCCGGTTTCTTGGCGCAGATTGATTGGTAAAATCCGCCCCTACAACATTAAATTTTTAGGTTTTAACGTCGAGTGCATCTGCTAACTGCTTTTGGGTCAGAAATCGCTGCACTCTAAGCCGCATCAGCGGCGATCGCTCAGATTTGTTCGCCATCACCGTAAATTGATCTCTAGATTTTTTTATCTCCAGTAAGGCCGACCTTTCCAGAATACGCCTAATATGATTCCAACGAATGTCAATTCGGACAAATTTAATATAAATGAGGGAATTGGCAGCAGCGACTTTATCCAAAAACACAATATCAAACACGCTACTAAAGCCCATAAATTCGAGGTGTTGAGAATGAAGTTGCGCTGGCGTTCTGTTAGGTAAACGGCAAGCGCGCCAATTCCTAATGCTACAGCGAACGCTATTAAAATTCCCAAAGGTGGCGCTAATATTATTAAGAACATTTTTTGCAGAGGTACAAGGTATACCAGCGCCAACAGTAATAACAAGTCGAATGCGGTAGCGATCGCTGTCGTTATCGCAGCATATTTTAGCAGCGATCGCCAAGGTAATAATTTTAAACTGCGGAGGGGATCGTTCATGGCAAAACCAATCGTCTAGGGTGATTTACACTAGGTTAACGCACCTAAAAAGACGCCCTGTGGGAGTAGCACTCAATACACTCTTTGTCCGATTACATTCCCTGGTGGACTGTATTGACAAACTAAATAATCATTTCCACCCCCACTCGCCAAAGCGCAACCAACTTGTCTAGTATTTCTCCAAATTACTTGGGTGTAGTGACCGACATCTTGCCACTTACCTGTATTAGAAACATTGGGGAAAGTTCGATTTGGAATAAAATATTGCTTTTCGCTTCCCCAACCATCTACCATCTGCGTGAAACTAAAACGCCCCGCGGTTCCCATCCAAAGGTTTTCGCCATAACGACGATTGTTACTGTGTTCAAACCTACTTGTTCTAGCCAGTTGATTTGCCCATTGTTGCGCCGAACTTGCTACAGTATCAGACCATTGTAGCGGTGGAACTCTTACTGAGCGACGGTATTTATTATGCGCTGCCAGAATTTCATTTTTATTAATTGCTCGCGCCCTTTGTGCCAACAATATCTTAGTTTTCCCAGGTGTCAGCGCCTCCAGGGAAAAACTAGCACTAATAGTAGCTAAACTGAAGCCGATTCCAGCAGCTACTGCTAAAGAAGTTTGCTTGCATAGTTTAGGCATTGTGGATAACTCCATACAAACCATCGTCAAACTTTAGTTTTCAGGACAAGCACTCAAAAATGGTCTATTTAATTGACCAATTTGATTTTATCCAATAATTTCTGAATCGCTTCTATGATAACCTCTGGCTGATCTACCCAAACAAAATGACCGCTTCTGGTCGCTTGTATTTGGGTACAATCTGTTGAGAGTTTGAGCAATTCGGCGTGCATTCTGTCTCGCAGTTGATTCGCCGCTGCAATTGGCATGTAAAAATTCCAAATTGATCGCTTAAAAAAGGTACTGGATTTAATACTAACAATCGGAATATCGCCCAAATTACTTACCTGATGAACTTGCTTAGCACTCGCCTCTAAATTCCACATTTCCCGCCACATGGTTATCCAGTGTTGTGACTGGTAAAAAGACCGCTTGATTTTTTGTCTAGTTGCTGATGGAAATTGACCCAGTTCTTTTTTGATAAATTCAAACATTCCCACCATTCCCAAAAGCCGGATTAAACCCAACATTGACCCCAGCATTGACATGGCAAATCCGGACATAAAAAATAATTGTAGTAGTCGCAGAGTCAAGGACATATTTAACATTTCTGCTTCATGCAACCCATCTGTGAGAACAATTCCTACAACTTTTTCCGGAAACTGACTCGCATAAAGGCGCACGTTATAACTGCCAAAAGAGTTACCGACCAAGATGTAAGGCGGCGCTATCCCTGCTTTAACAAGCATTGCATCTAATTCTTGGACAATCTGTTTGCTGGAACGGTTTTTTGGACTGGGATCGCTCCATCCATATCCCGCTCGGTCATAAATACAAACCTTTGTCATTTTAGCAATTTCTTCGATTAATAAGTAACCCTCTATTCCACCCAAACTATGGTCAAGGATAACGGTTGGATTTCCTTCGCCTCGCGAGTATAGGTGCAGTTTGTAACCCCCCATGTCAATCAGTTGACCGGGGGGTTTATGCCTGCGATTCTCAATCCAAGTAGTGAGGTGGTGATAAGTTGTTGTTGCTAATAAAAACAACAAGTCAATTGAGATTGGCATAACATATTTCCAGGTCAGGTAAAGAAACCGGGTTTCTCGCAAAAATCCTCGCTTTTTTCCCAGAGATCGTCGCCATAAACAAAGGTGATAGGTCGGGTAGCAGACAGAATCAGGATTGACGCAAAGAAACCGGGTTTCTCTGAAAAAATTGTCTGTTTGTCACCAGATATCGCCGCCAGAAACAAAGGTGATAGTTCGCAGATTTTGCAGCGTTCAATCTGAAATCTCAAATCTCAAATCTCAAATTCCTTCAGAATGTTAAAACGCTGCGAATTGATTCGCCTTTGTGCATTAAATCAAATGCTTCGTTGACCTGTTCGATCGGCATTACTTGAGTAATCAAGCTATCGATATCAATCTTGCCGTTCATGAACCAATCGACAATTTTAGGCACGTCGGTGCGACCTTTTGCCCCTCCAAAAGCGCTGCCTTTCCAAACTCGTCCGGTGACTAATTGAAACGGACGGGTACTAATTTCTTGTCCTGCACCTGCTACCCCGATAATGACGCTCGTTCCCCAACCTTTGTGGCAGCATTCTAATGCTTGTCGCATCACGTTAATGTTGCCGATGCATTCAAAACTGTAATCTGCTCCCCCTTTGGTTAATTCCACGAGGTAAGCAACTAAATCTCCAGCCACTTCTTTGGGATTAACAAAGTGCGTCATGCCGAATTTTTCGGCTAATTCGCGCTTGGCTGGGTTGATATCTACTCCCACAATCATATTAGCGCCTACCATCTTTGCGCCTTGAATTACGTTTAAACCCACCCCGCCTAAACCGAAGACAACGACATTGGAACCTGGTTCAACTTTGGCGGTATTGACAACTGCACCCAGTCCAGTTGTAACGCCGCAACCTATTAAACAAACTTTCTCAAATGGGGCATCTTCGCGAATTTTGGCGACGGAAATTTCGGGTAATACGGTATAGTTGGCAAACGTTGAAGTTCCCATGTAGTGAAGGAGTTTCTGCCCATTTAGTGAGAATCGACTCGTACCATCGGGCATGACACCCCGCCCTTGGGTTACCCGAATCGCTTGACAGAGGTTGGTTTTGCCGCTGAGACAGTATTCGCAGTTGCGGCATTCTGGGATGTAAAGGGGAATAACATGGTCGCCCACTTTGACTGACTTTACTCCCGACCCTACTTCTACGACTACACCCGCGCCTTCATGCCCCAGGATAGCGGGAAACAGTCCTTCTGGGTCGGCACCGGAGAGGGTAAATGCGTCGGTATGACACACCCCCGTTGCTTTAATTTCTACCAGTACTTCCCCTTGTTTGGGGCCTTCTAGCTGTACGGTTTCGATGCTTAGGGGTTTGCCTGCTTCAAAGGCGACTGCTGCTTTAACGTCCATCTTGCTCTCTCGTAGCCGATTTTTTGAGGGTTTGTATAGATTATGATGCGATCGCTATCCAGAAGACTAGCAGGATCTCTATTGCTGGGGATAGATAACCTGTGCTTTGGAGAGGATTTCTTGGCAGCCATACCTGATGGCTACCGATTTTGTGTTTATTGGTAGCTATCGAGGAGGCGCTGAATTAATACAGGGGAAGCACGAAAATTTGTTTGCTGAAGTTGGGCGATCGCTTCTGGAAAATTGATTAAGCCTTGAGCAGCTGCTTCATCTAAAATACCTAGTACGCCGATAATGCGGATTCCTAGATTTGTGGCAGCACGTCTTCCAGCTCTTTCATCAATTATAAGTAAGTCTGCAAGGCATTCTTGAGCCAGGGTGATGGCAGCTTGTTCACCTGGATTGAGGTTGCTGAGAGTTGCATCCGGTGTGCTGGTGACTGGCTGAACGATTAGCCATTCAGGTGCATTGGCGATCCATTGCTGAAGTTGGATCGGTGCCCCCGGATCTGCGAGTTCATCCCTTACTATTTCGGGAATGATGACTTGAGCATACATTTGGGGCAGTAAGTCTAGTTGGTTAATTAGCAGTAGGTAAAGAATAGGGGAAGTATCGGAAATAACAATCATGAGGTGATGGCTTGTTTCCCTCTCAACTGGCGCAGGGTTTCGCGATCGCTTTCCAAGTCTTCTTCGTTGTAATGTAGGTAAGCATGGTGGGCTTTGAGGAAGGCATCGACTGCCCAACGGGAGGGTAAATTGAGGATTTGTCCCACCTGAAAATGAGTTATGCGCTCGGTGCGGTAGGCTTCGATGACTAGGAGTTCGAGTAGGTAACGCTGCAACTCCTCTGGTGTTTCGGTAAGTTGCTGGGCAATGTTGTCGGGAATATCAAGGGTAATTTTCATAGTGGCTTTCCTCCTACTTATGATCTTAATTGCCTGGAAGTAGTTGGTTGCGATCGCCTCTGAGTCCTCCTAGTAGCGCCAGCGCCAATCCCATACAGTCGCTTACGAACTATGGTAGTGCTAATCCCCTAGCGCTGAAACGCTACTACGAACAATCGCGAGCGCTACCTGCAATGATAAAAACAGGGAAAAAGACTTAAAAAAATCTTGACTTTTTCCCAGAAAGCTGATACCCAAGTTAGGGTCAAAATATATAAGTTTTGAGTTCAAAACCAAAAACAAGTTTTTGGGGGTTATCTATATATGTTTAAAACACTTCTGCCTGGGATTTTAACCGCAACGACGCTGCTCGTTGCTCCGGCACTCCTGCCCAAATTAGTCGAAGCAGGGCCAAAATTTTTGGCAACGGGAAAGACGATCCAACCCGGACAAGCTATCAGCTTACAGGTAACAAACAATACTTCCGAATCAATTCAAGTCGAACTGCCATCTTACACCGGCCCGATTACCATGCGACCCCGACAAAGACTAAAGTTAAGCTTCAGGCTTAGACCGAAGGATAAAGGTGTATCTTTTTTATACTGGAGTCCGCAAGCGAATCTGCCGCTGCAAGCAAGGGTTGCTAAACCAAATGCCCAAAGTTTACAGGTAGAATTGCGACCCGGTAGTTACTATAATGACGATCGCGCGATATTTGATTCGGAATTTAACGATACGCTATATATCTTCTAGTGCCTAATTTTCAATTACCTAACCAGCGGTGGGAAATTGCCCCGTCGCAAATAGAACCAGCCCAAAAGTTGGCGGAGGTTACCCAGCTTTCACCGCTTTTGGCGCAAGTACTGCTAAATCGGGGGATTGAAACGCCCGAACAAGCGCAGCTGTTTTTATCGCCCGAATTGGCAGCTTTACCAGAACCAATCGCGGAATTCCCGGATTTGGCAATTAGCCTGGAGTTGTTGGAAAATGCGATCGCTCGCCATCAAAAAATCGCCATCTGCGGCGACTACGATGCCGATGGTATGACAAGTACGGCTTTGTTGTTGCGAAGTCTCCGCTGGTTAGGGGCAAATGTCGATTATGCCATTCCCAGTCGCATGAAGGAAGGTTACGGCATCAATCGCCGCATTGTAGAAGACTTCCACTCCGAAGGCGTAGCGCTGATTCTAACCGTCGATAACGGCATTTCCGCTTACGATCCAATTGATCGGGCGCGCCAGTTGGGTGTAAAGGTTATTGTTACAGATCATCACGACCTGCCTCAGCAACTCCCCCCCGCCGATGCAATTCTCAACCCAAAATTAATTCCAGAATCTTCCCCCTATCGCGGACTTGCCGGTGTCGGTGTTGCCTATATCTTGGCAGTATCTTTGGCGCAACAAATGGGTAAAGCCAAGGGATTAGTCAAGCCTTTATTAGAATTATTTACATTAGGAACGATCGCAGATCTCGCTCCTTTAACCGGCGTGAACCGCCGCTGGGTAAAACGCGGTTTGCAACTACTCCCCCAATCTCAGCTAGCAGGCGTACAAGCATTAATTCAAGTTTCTGGAGTCCAGGAAGCAGGTGGGCAGGTGAGTCCAGGGAACCTGGAGAATTACCAATTAGCCATTAGCAATTACCAATTACCAATTACCAATTCAAAATCTCTAAAACCAGAAGATATTGGCTTTAGATTGGGACCTCGCATTAATGCAGTGGGACGAATTGCCGACCCTCAGATTGTCATCGATTTACTCACAACCGATGATATGGGATTAGCCCTAGAAAGGGCAATGCAGTGCGAACAGATTAACCGACATCGACAACTATTGTGCGAGGAAATTGAACAAGAAGCGATCGCCCACATCGAACAAAGTCAGCTAAACTTGCAGCAAGAGCGCGTCTTGCTTCTCGTCCAACCCAACTGGCATCACGGCGTCATCGGCATCGTCGCCTCTCGCCTCGTGGAACGCTACGGCGTGCCGGTATTTATTGGCACATATGAAGATGAGAGTGGAGAACACATTCGCGGTTCGGCGCGGGGAATTCCGGAATTTCACGTATTTGAAGCGTTAGAATTTTGCGCCGACCTCTTAGGTAAGTTTGGCGGACACAAAGCCGCCGGGGGATTTTCTTTACCGGGTGAGAATTTGGAGAAGTTGCGCTCGCGCCTTCGCACTTTTGCCCACCAATGCTTGCAACCAGAACACCTCAAACCAGTGGTAAAAATTGATGCACAAGCGAGTTTAGATCAAATTAACCTTGACCTTTATCGACAAATAGACGCGCTCCACCCTTGCGGGATTGAAAATAGCGCTCCGGTATTTTGGACGCCCAACGTGCGAGCAATTGACCAACAAATTGTGGGTAAAGGACACATCAAACTCACCCTAATTCAAGATGCTGTTGAGCAGGTGGGCAGGTGGGGAGAGGAGAATTACCAATTACCGATTGCCAATTACCAATTACCAACCCAAATAAAAGCGATTGCATGGCGTTGGCGCGATTATTTTCCCTTACCGTCGCGCCTGGATATTGCCTATAAGTTGCGAGAAAATAACTGGAATGGCAGCAAAAGTATTGAACTGGAATTAGTAGGCGTGCGACTTGCCTCGCCTCAAGTAAACCGCACTGTCAAAGCATTTCCCCCATTGATTTTTCCCACTATTCCAGCAAAGGCAGAGTTTTACTATAACGAACGCCGCTACACTTGCGGTTTATTTGCCAACGGTTCAAAGCAGGAATTAAGAATCCGAAATTCAGAAGGAAAAGTCCTCGCCATTGCACCCGGACAAACAACAGGTTTACTCGGCATGAATCGCGAAGAATCTGAGGAAATTGATATTTCTCAACCTGGTTTTTATCAGTTAATCCAGGCGGCGCTTCAAGCTTTGGAAATTGCTGAAAAAAATCATTAGTCATTAGTCAGTAGGGGCGAAGCACGCACCAAAAAACCAATGACCAATGACACTCGACCAATTACCGACTATTAAAGGTCGCCGCCGCGACTTGCCAGTACCAAGATTACCGCAGGGCCAGCCAGCACGATCAAAGCCAGCATGGTCAGCTGGGCGATAACTTCAAAGTTGATGCTGCCGAAAAAATTGGTGATAAAGTCCATAATTTCCTCCCGAACTAACCCAAGGTTCCGAATGGCTAACCTAAAAAATCCGCATTCTATCTTACCTGGCGATCGCACCTCTTTTTTAAGTATCTTTACAAAACTATAAAAAAAGCTAAACAAAAATCAAAGGGGGGTTGAAGAGGACGCGGGGAGTGGGAGAGGCGGCGACGCAAAGAAAGTTGTTGTGAAAGACTCTCTGTATCGACCTGGCTTGGGTAATGACGTTCTCCGGGCTGAGCCCGGAGAACGAGGGTAATGGGCAAGAATCGAGTACCGCTTCGCGTTATAATAGTGGGTCTGATTGGGCTGAAACTCAACCGCAGTAATAGTTTCCCAAATCTAAAATCTGAAATATCAAATCTAAAATCCAATGGCGACTTGGCAGTGTGTTAAGCAATGTGGAGCCTGCTGTCATCTTGACCCCCAGGAGCGTCCCGACTTAGAAGAGTATCTATCCCCCCAGGAACTAGAACTGTATTTGACCATGGTGGGTGAAGGGGGATGGTGTATCCATTTTGACCAGTCAAACCGCAGTTGCCGTATTTACCCGGAGCGTCCGCGTTTTTGCCGAGTGGAGCCAGAAACCTTCCAGGATATGTATGGCATTGAAGCCCAGGAGGTAAGCGACTTTGCAATTGACTGTTGCCATCAGCACATAGAGTCAACTTACGGGCGTCGCAGCATAGAGATGGTTCGTTTCAACAGCGAAGTTTATGGCGCATCGGGTAGGTGAGCAGGTGGGCACGACGGCAAAGAGGCAGAGGGGGAGAGGGGCAGTTGAATGCATATTCTCCTTTGCTCCCCATCTCAAGAGCTGCCCTACTCCTCTGCTCCCTTGCTCAAGAGATCGCCCGCGCACCTGCTCACTCGCTGACTCGCTCACCCGCTAAATTACTGCCCTCGTCCATCCCAATGACCCATTACCCATTACCGATTACCAACTGCCACTTTTTGTCAAAAATTCTTAACAAACAGCCCGTCAAATGTAACTGCAAGCGCTCAATAATCCAAACTGGCAGCCGCGTCAAGGGAAATATGCTCTGCTACTTTCTATTTGCCAGGTGAAGCGGTAAAGTTTATGGCTGTATGGAAACAAGCTTGTATGAGGAAAAGGTGTAGGGGTGACTCGACAACCAAGAGTTAAACTAAATAATCCTTACCAAAGGATTGAAGAGCTTGAAACAAAACTCGACCGCGCGATTAAATATATCCGACGGCTGCGGCGGCACAATCATGAAATGCAAAGACAGCTTGCCTACTTTGAAGACAGGTACAGGCAACAGTCTACACCTGTAGAAAGGGAAGTTGTTGTCATGCCTCAACCACAACCACGGCGGCGCAGAAGAAAACCTCCGGTAAAAGGTGCTGAATTTCCCAAGATTGATACTGCTAGGGGTTTCTCCCTCAGACGAAAGCGGATTAGGTGGGTACAACTGCGATTGGCGGCGGTGGCGATTGCATTAACTGCATTGAGTCTTTTTACCATATCCTGGGTAGTGCGATCGCTGTTTCGTCCTCCAGCAACAACACAGCCTAGTGCCCAAGCAGCAGCCGTGACGACGACAACAGCACCCCAGTTAACCGCAGCGCCATTAGTGGCGCCGGAATATCCTTCAGCACAACGGGGATCTTTACCAACTCTCTCAACAGATCTAGATCCGCAAAATTTACAAGCCACCTACAACGTTACTACCCCGCCCAATTTAAAGCGAAGCAAGGATTTACAAGCAATAGTTGATGAGCTTGTAAATATGGCGGTGGATCAAGGACGACCAACCGAGCAATTATCGATCACCTTAATTAACGTTAAATCTGGTGAAGTTGCCGGATATCAACAACAGGATTTGCGTTTTCCTGCCAGCGTCCTGAAAATGTTTTGGATGGTTTATGTGTATGGAGGTTTAGCACAAGGGATTTTGCCCGATGAAGCTGGGTTTAATGTAGACCTCTTTCGCATGATTCAACAGTCTTCTAACGAGTCAGCCAGCCGCATTATCGATGCGGTTACCGGGACAAAATCCGGAGAAAAGCTATCGGATGAAGAATATCAAAATTGGAAGCGGCGGCGGATGTTTCTGACGGAATTTTTCCGCAAAGCCGGGTACGAGGGTATTATTTTAAGTCAAAAAACCCTCTCGAACTTGGATCGACCTAAAGGCAGAGATGGGCAGATGTGGGAAGATCCCCAAGAGCCAATTCGGAATAAAATTTCCAGCGAACAAGCTGCTCGATTGATGTATGAAATTGTCATGGGAAAAGCTATTTCTCCGGAATATAGCCAAAAAATGCTGACCTGGTTGGCAAGGGATTTAAGTCCGGAAGGGAAAGAAGATACGATCCGTTTTGGGGGATTTAACCCAATTAAGGGCTTTTTTGGGGAACCTTTACCAGAAAATATTGATTTTGCTTCAAAAGCTGGCTGGACTTCTTCTGGACGGCACGAGGTCGCGTTTGTGAAAACAAGAGATGGTAAAACCGCTTATATTCTGTCTGTTTTAGCCAGCGATGAAAGCTACTCGAATGATTGGAGTTTATTCCCGGACATGTCGCGCTTTGTGTTCAAGCGCTTGGGCGGATCTTAGTTCAAGGTGAGGGCGCGAGTCAGCTGGTGCGCGAGTCAGCTGGTGCGCAAGGGAGATGGGGAGAATGTGGATTCAAATTCCCCTCTGCCTCCCCGCCGTCGTGCCTCCCCGCCGTCGTGCCTACCTGCCCCGATGCCCGCTTGCCCGATGACTGATTAGAGATAAAATGAGAAAAATATGAAAAAAACTGGTGGGTAGTAAAATTGACTGTAAAACTCTCGTCGTTGCCAAAAAGCGTGGCTAATTCTGGGGATCAACCCCTGACGGAAACAGCACCCCAAGATTTAAAAGCTGCTAACAGACAGCAGGAACAACCAACCACAAAACTGGAACTGGGTGCGTTAGCAGTCTTTGGCTCTACTTTTTTGACCATCTTTTTATCGGAAATGGGGGATAAAACCCAAGTTGCAACCCTGCTGATGAGTGCCGAGTCTGATTCGCCTTGGATGGTTTTTGCTGGCGCTGGGTCTGCACTGGTAGCGACAAGCTTGTTGGGATGTCTGCTAGGTCGCTTGCTGGCAAAGTGGATCTCTCCCCAAGTCCTGAACAAAGCTGCTGGGGCGAGTATGCTGTTGATTGCTGCACAGCTGCTGTGGGAAATCGTTCCTCGCTAATTGCAGATAAAGGTTAAACCTAAAATTAGCCATTAGCCATTACCCATTACCCATTACCAAATCTAAAATTGACATGCTGGACTGGCATTTATTGGGATTGAGTTTTATTACCGTGTTTTTGTCCGAGTTGGGGGACAAAAGCCAACTAGCTGCGATCGCTCTTAGCGGCAGTTCTAAATCTCCCCGCGCCGTGTTTTTCGGCACCGCTGTGGCGCTGCTGCTGACTAGCTTGCTGGGCGTTATCGTCGGGGAAGGGGCTGCACATTTACTCCCCGTGGGTTGGGTGAAAGCGATCGCTGCCATCGGTTTTGCCTTCATGGCTTGGCGGCTGCTATTTTCCCAACCCGAAGAATAAAGTAATTGCAGATTTTAGATTTGAGATTGCAGATTTTGGCGTTTTAAATCTGCAATCTGCAATCTTCAATCTGAAATTCTACCGTAGCACCAGCGGATAACTGCACCGCCAGCGACTAGCTTGAGAATTTCCAATACCCAATAGCCTGAGTGCAAAACATTCATCGTGCCGGGAACCTCAACTGCGGGTTCAAACAGGTTGAGATTTAGCCCCAGCGCGCTCATCTGCGGCGTCAAGGCATAGGTATAAACTAAAGCCACCAACATCAGGATGATGGATAAAATTATGGCTTGGGAGTGACTTTTCTCACTTTTACTTTGCGTGTGTGCCAGCGCTAACGTGCCTGTTAATACCAGGGCAGCGCTGAGTAACTCGATGCGGTTAAAAATCCAGAAAATCAGATAACCCGCCGTGGCAAATCCAGACTCAGCCATCATACCTGAAGCATAAAGACCGGGCATAATTACCAAGTCCAGCACCAGGCTGCTGCTGAGCCAAAAAGCTAAAGTAAAAATAATAATTGTTTGCCACGCAGGCCGTTTTAATTGGACGCTAGAAGCAGCAGACATATAATCTCACCTGCGTTGTATCTTACTTTCAGCTTAGCTAATTTTTTCGATTAGAAATATGAATTATTTTTGCAAACTTGACGGCAATCAATTATAAGAATTATTAAAAACAGGTTCGGGGACTTGACATTAACATGATAAGTAGGGCTGCATTTTGGATTTGAGCCATGAGCTTTTCAACATTGTTAGGAGCAACCTTAGCAGTATCGGCAGCAATTTGGGGAGTTATCGGTCAACCCGCGTTGGCAGTGACGCTGTCGGATGGTACGGTTAACTTTGTGGGAGTGCCGCGTCTAGAGGGGGCGTCAACCACGTTCAACCAGACATATGCATGGGGTGCGACATATTATTTTACAATTTCGGTGCCGGAAGATGCGGGAGAACCGCTGCAACGGATAGCAATCGCCCAGCATGAGGCAAGCGAGGAGATCGAATTTGACCTGGAAGAAAGTCGCGCTTATGAAGGGACGCGCCGCAATCAAGGGAGTAAGATCCCGCTACTAGCAGCAACGTCAAACAAAGATAACCAGACGCTAGATTTAACATTCTCACAGCCAGTACCTCCCGGCAAGACGGTAACCATTGTGTTGAGACCCGTGCAAAATCCCAGGTATGGGGGCGTTTATTTATTTGGCGTCACCGCGTTTCCCCCAGGCGAGAAAGCAACGGGTCAGTTTCTCGGTTTTGGACGCCTGCATTTTTACGATAGAGGAGAGTTGGGTCTATAGCTGTCTCTTCCTGACATAGAGTTGAGTCAAGTTTTACAATACCTACTCAATCCAAAATCTCCAATCTCAAATCTCCAATCTCCAATCTCAAATCTCCAATCTCCAATCTCCAATCTCCAATCTCCAATCTCCAATCTCAAATCTCCAATCTCAAATCTCCAATCTCCAATCTCCAATCTCCAATCCTATGATCGCCCCCTCAAAACGCGCCTACGCCCTCGATGCATTGCGTGGTTTCGCCATTTTAGCGATGGTATTATCCGGGACTATCGCCTACAAAATCTTACCGGCGTGGATGTATCACGCCCAAGTACCGCCACCCGACCATGTTTTTAATCCTAAACTGCCCGGATTAACTTGGGTCGATCTCGTTTTTCCCATATTTTTATTTTCAATGGGCGCAGCAATACCGCTGGCGCTGTCCCGTCGCCTCGCCAAAGGATGGCCTAAAATTAGAGTCATTTTATCTATACTTAAACGCGGATTTCTCTTAGGCGCATTTGCCATTATTCTGCAACATCTTCGACCCCAAGTCATCAATCCCAACCCATCGACGCAAAAATGGCAGATTGCCTTATTAGGGTTTTTCCTATTATTTTTTATGTTTGTTCGCCCCCCAGCATCATGGAAAGCTTGGATACGCAACGCGATTACTTTAAGTGCCTGGATTGCGGCAATTTTTCTGCTAGCTAAAATTCAATATCCAGACAAAAGTGGCTTTTCAGTTTCTCGCAGCGATATTATCCTGATTGTTCTGGCAAATATGGCGGTTTTTGGGGCAATAATCTGGTTATTTACCAGGCAAAACATCTTCTTACGAGTTGGATTGTTAGGTTTATTATTTGCCATCCAGTTATCTTCTACCGCCGATGGTTGGGTAGCACAACTTTGGTCATACTCGCCCGCCCCCTGGATTTTCAAATTCGCTTATTTAAAGTATCTATTTATAGTCATTCCCGGTACAGTCGCTGGCGATTTGATTCTGGAATCGATGCAGACAACAGAATACGAGCAAAAAGAATCTTGGAAAACCTGGCGTTTCGATACTATTGTTTTGTTGATGTTGGCGCTGAATTTGACTTTGCTGGTCGGATTGCAATCCAGATTAGTATTGCAAACAACTTTAGCAACCGCAATTCTTTGCTCGATTGGTTGGTTTTTATTCAAACATCCGACTTCTGCCACCGAAAGATTGCTCAATAGACTTTACAGTTGGGGGATTTTATGGTTGGCAATTGGCTTAGTTTTTGAACCTTACGAAGGCGGCATCAAAAAAGACCCCTCTACCATGAGTTACTACTTTGTCACGACGGGGATGTCTATTTTTATTTTAATCGCTTTTACCATTATTTTTGATATTTTTCCTAAAAAATACTGGTTAAATTTATTAATCGATAACGGGCAAAATCCGATGATTGGGTATGTGGGATTTGCTAACTTACTTTGGCCTATTTTGGCCTTAACGGGATGGGAAGAAAGTATTATAAAATATACTCAAACTCCGGTTATGGGATTTATGAAAGGAGTTGGGTATACTTTGGTTATTGCTTTGGTTGTAAGTGGATTTACCAGGTTAAAATTATTTTGGAGAACCTAGCCGATCTAGAAACCAGGTTTTTCTAACAATACCTTCGCCAATTTTCTGCAACGCCCCCACGCTAAAGCATGGGGCTACACAAACAAAGCCCGCCTTCGCGGGCTAAAATCTTTGCAGGCTGCGTAGGCAGCCTTTGTTCGTATAGCGACACCCTTAAGGGTGTCGGATTTTGGCGAAGGTATTATCTAAAAAACCTGGTTTCTGCAATAATCTATAAGAAAAGCCATGCAGACAGTGCGCGTTGTTTATTTAGTACCTTCTGATGCTAATCCACGCGAGGATTATAGAAATGCGATCGCTCACGCTATTACCCATCTTCAGCAGTGGTATTTAGCACAGATGGAAAATCAGAAAACATTTAGGTTAACAGATACTGTTGTTGAAGTAGTGCAAACAAAACACAAAGCCAGATGGTACGCTACAAATCCCGCAGGCGAATATCATCTTTGGTTTTGGAATAATGTTTTAGCAGATGGTTTTGCCTTGACGGGTGCAAGTTTTAACGACCCTAATTTTATCTGGATTTTTTATATCGACGCGGAAAACGATGAAGGACAATACGGCGGCGCGGGTACTAGCGGTGTAGCAGTATTACCTCAGCACGATATACACGGTTTAATGGGATTGAGTAACGAACCCATTTCGCGCTGGATAGGAGGATTGGGACACGAATTAGGACATGCATTTGGTTTGCCACATCCACCAGGGTGCGAAGAAGATCAAAGTCTGCCGGAGAGTCAGTGTTTAATGTATTTGGGAATGTACAATTATCCCGATACATTCTTGTTAGCTCAAGATAAAGAGACGCTGAATCAAAATAGGTTTTTTGTAGGGTAGCGATATGCCAAGGGCTAGCTGCGCGATCGCTTTATAGTAGATTAATCTACAATCTGCCTATGATTAAATCATGGAAACCCAACCAAGACAAATTCAGAACTACATTACAGCAGACGGAAGAAGCCCTTTTGAAGAATGGCTTGATGCTTTGCGAGATCGGCGAGCTATAGATAAAATTGAGAAGAGGCTTAGGCGGGTAGAGTCAGGAAATTTGGGAGACTATCGCTCAGTTGGAGAAGGAGTCTGCGAGCTTAGAATTAACTATGGGCCAGGATATCGCGTCTATTTTGGACAGATCGGGTCAACAATAGTACTTCTCCTCTGTGGTGGAGATAAAAGTACCCAAGAACAAGACATTGAAAAGGCTAAGGAGTATTGGAGCGATTATGAAAGACGTGAAAGCACCAACCAGTAGGAGTTACCGAGAATATCTAATTTCATCTCTCAAAGATCCCGAAAGATCTGCTGGCTATATTGAAACTTTTTTGGAATTAGAAGAAGGTGACGAGCCTGAATATTTATCATCTATTTTGAAAGATGTAATTGAAGCTCGCGTACAGATGAACGATGTTTCCGAAGAAGTAAAGTTGCGCCATGAAAAGCTAGATAAAATGCTTTCAGAAACTAAGGGGGCTGAAATTTACGCTTTGGTTGAGTTGCTGGATGCGCTGGGGTATCGGATTGCGATCGCACCCAAGTAAATTAATTTTATATCTGGCTCCATATGCTTCAAACCATACCAGAAATATCCATCAAACCTGGATACCGTCCCCAATCAGATGATAAAACCCCTGAAGCAGACGCAATTGACTTTTACCGACTGCGACAACTAACTAATTCCCAACGGTGGCAGATGGGGGTAAAATTAACTCGTTGGGCAAAGACTTTATCCCTACGCGGGATGAGAAAAGCTTGTCCATCAAACTACCAAGAAAAATTTGCTCAATCTGTATTAGGTAGCAAGTGGTCACCAATTTTAACCCCCACCAGCGACTCATCTATGTGGACGCAAGACCCCAGCGAAATTGCCAGACTGTTGCACCCAATTTTTGAAACACTAGGTATCCCTTATTACATTACAGGAGGGGTTGCGGCTTCGGTCTATGGCGACCCCAGAACAACAAGAGATTTAGATTTAGTAATTGAATTAAATCGAAACAATATTTCTCAATTAGTTGAGGCACTAGAAACGGCTGGTTTTTATTGTCCTCCAGGTGCAGTAGAAGATATTCAAAATGGCAGAGGTAAGGTGTTGAGCGTGACTCACATGAGTTTAGTATTGAACGCCGATCTTGTACTGAATGCGAATACCGAATTCGACCGATCTAAAATGGCAAGGCGACGATTAGAAGCGCTCGACGAAGCTGGTATCGAACAGTTTTGGATTGCTTCTCCTGAAGATATTGTATTGGCAAAACTGTTGTGGCGTCAACAGTCTCAATCGCAAAAACAATGGACTGATGTTTTGGGAATTCTTAAAGTACAAGCCGAGCATTTGGAGCAGAGTTATTTAACAGAGTGGGCTGAAAATTTGGGTTTGACTGATGATTTGAATTTAGCTTTTACTGAAGCTGGGATTTGATGCGATCGCGAAAGGAAACCTGGAAAAATGACTATTACTATTGATGCAAATATTTACAGCAGCTTGCTCTCTAAATATCAGCCTCGGATTATCAAAACAGAAGAATAAAACGAGATATTTTTGGAGATTGTTGAAGAATTACTCTCTCGTAAAAAGCTGACTCCAGAAGAAGATGCGCTGCTAGAACTGCTGGTAAAACTGATTGAGGATTTTGAAGATAAGCATTATCAACTTAATACCTCAACGCCACAGTCAAGGCTGCTTCATTTGATGGATGATCGGAGTCTAGAACCAGAGGATTTAGTAGAAATTATGGGTTCGAGTGAGGCGGTAGTTGAGGTAATTAATGGTCGGCTAGAAATCAGTAAAAAACAAGCTGAGGCTTTGGGGAAGTTTTTCCACGTCGATCCGGGGTTGTTTCTGTTTAATTAAGCGATCGCATTCTGTAATTCTCAGGAGAGCGATCGCTTTCAAATAAATGCCGATATCAGTTGTTATAACCATCTCACAAATGAAAAACGGCTAATCAAGAATTATATTTCGCCGTCTAGGTAGCCTTTATTATTTAAATAATCTTGAATATTATCTAAAATTTGACGCAAGTACTCTACTACCTCCTCTTTAATTTCCAGGAGTTCATCTATAGTCTTGTCCCGCCCCACTTCCTCAAAAGACTTAATTCCATGAGCTAAATCATTTATGTTTTCTCTCACAACTAAAAGGTTTTGTCCATTCTTTGTTTTAGAGCAGTCTGTCTGACATGAAAAACCGTATTTTTCGGCTGTTTCTCTAATCACTTTTGCGTCCACATTACCTGAAAAAATTTTTTCACGTTCAAACGTAGCTGTGATAATATCAATAGAAATTTGTGATATTTTTGAATGTAAATTTTTAGGAGAAGAAGTTTTAAAACAGTTTTGCATATTTTGCAAGACAGTTATTCTAATTTGAGGCTTCATTTTGTCAAATGAAACTCCTTTGCTTTTGAAATCATCAAAAATGGCTTCAATCGCATTTCGCATAGTCGATTCAACTAAGTTATAAAGCCACAAAAATCCATTAGCTTTCAAAGTCTTTGCCAACTCTGAGTCAAGGCTTTGTATTTTGTATTTACCAACGCTATGCAATACAGCCAACTTGTTTCTTTCTTTAATCAAATCCTCCAAAAAAATAAAGTAACCATTCACTTCTTGAACTCGCGTATTAAAATCTATGATAACATTATTCATGATTTACCTAATAGTTGGTCACGCACGTACTCAATTCGCTTAACTACTTTAACTCTAGAACTGCTTGCATCACTGCTAGTAAATTTATTGAATTCGTCTGAATTGAGCCAACTCGTAAATTTTGGTATGATGTTCTCTTTTTCTCTCAATGCAAGAGCAACACCTACAGAAAGAGATTCAAATTTAATCCGAGTTGTTGTTTTAGCAGAATTTTTGCCTTGCCGAAACCCTTTCGGAAAATACTTTTCTACGAAATTTAGCATGGAGAGAAATTCTGCTTGCATTTTTTTCCGATCAAACCCCTTATCTTCATTAACTTTCTTCAGGTAATCATCAAGAAAATCATTGATTTTGTTAGCATTAAAATTTTGATAGTTGTTCAAAAAGGCAAAGAATCGCAAGACAAACTCTTGGGGTTCGCGTCGGTTGATAGCTGGAGCATCAAAAGAGCATAGCTCGCGAAATTTTTGGTTTTTAGATAATTCCTCAATCAGATCCAGGAACGAACCACGCAGTATACCTCTGCGCTTTTCCATTTCATTGAGATCAACACTACCTGTATTAATACGTTCAAACAGATCTCTTCGTACTTCCTCGTCTGCCTCTTCAGTGAGTTGAATCATTCGCAGTGTAGCCCGGTTAAAGCGTCTCTGACGAGCAAGTGGCAAATCACTAAAAGTGAAACCATTCAACTTATCTAGCTTTTTGAGTCCGCTCAACGTGAGATGATTCTTGAGAAATCTAGTTAGGGTACGGATACGTTGTGAACCGTCTATGATCTCTAAACGCGCTTCATCGTTTTCGTCATCGCGGATATCAGCGACGAAAATATAAGGTATTGGTAACCCTAGAAGTACAGATTCAATAAATTTAGATTGCCTTGCGTCGTCCCAAGCCATTTCTCGTTGGTAATCTGGTATGAACAACTCATTAGTGTCGTCCTCCTTTCCTGTGGTATATTTCTGAACGAGTATTTCGACCGGATACTCTTTTGTATCGTAGTTAACTTGCTTCTGCTTATCCCGAATCTGTGCATCAGCAGCATCTCTCTGCTCATCCGTGATTTCTGGCTTTGGGGGCATAATATAACCTCAATGGCATAGTTGGGCATTGATGATGAACTAAAGAGGAAGAAAAGGAATTCAAGCCTTTCTCTTCATTATCGACTTATCGGCGATCGCATGACTACCAGCCAATCAAGCTGCGATCGCCCATTGCCCAACTTGCAATCCCCGATCGTCGCCCGCTTTCGTCACCGTAGCGACGCTGAAGCACATTTGCAAGTTCTCCGGCGTCTGATTCCCAATGTCACCTATCAAATTATTTTCGATGTGCCGCTAGAACGCACCGATTTGACACCTGAGTTTTGATCGCCGATCGTAGGGAACATCAATAACATTTCGGTTTAATGAAAAAATCTCGGTTGCCGTGCCCCTACAGCGATCGTTATTGAATAGGTGTTTTAGGGAAAAAGAAAAGCGATCGCACCCTTCCTCCCTCATGTGAAAATGAAACAGCGATCGCACTCACTCATCAAAAGAACCATCCCCAAGCAATTCCAACAACTCCTCCCAAGAACAGCCAAACGTTTCCTTAATGCGGCTAACTGGATCTATTTCTATCTTCGCCATTGGCTGCATGGCATAACGGCGAACGGTAGTGTATGTGACACCAGAACGCAAGGCCAATTCGTTGAGGCTCCAGCTTCGTTGCTTGCAAAGCTCTTTAACTCTGATTTTCAACCCGTACATATTCATCAGTTTATTAGCATTTTTATATTAAAGCTACAATCCTTGCAATTAAGCAATATCGCTATAGCGCTAGCGCTATAGCGATAACGATCTTGACAGATATTTTTAGAGTTAAATACGATTAATTTGTTCGGCGAAAAGCAACAATTTTTCTGAAACAAAATTGTCAAAAGCCAGCGCCTCGACCTACCAAGTTTCCGCGCTGGCTCTGGCTCCCTTATGCAATGGAGATAAACCCATTATGACTTACAGAGAGTGCCTCAAGCCTTGGGCAATTGCCCGTTTGCTTCCCAATTTGCAATGGGCGATTATCGGACGATATCGCACTCGTTCGGATGCCGATGGACATCTTCAGTTATGTCGTCAGCGAGTCCCCAATATCCGATTGGAAGTTGTGTTTGCTCTGCCTGATACCACTGATTTAACACCTGACTGCTGATAACCAATCGTAGGGACACGGCATCAATAAACATTTTGGTTTAATGAAAAAATATCGGTTGCCGTGCCCCTACAGTGATAATTCTTGAATAGGTGTTTTAGGGAAAAAGAAAAGCGATCGCGCATTTCAGTAACAACCTCTTCTGGGTCATGCCTGTCCCTCTGATGGAACAAGAGGCTCAATTTGTTGAATCAGTTCCGGAATAGAGATTGTTGCCACATTCCATACTTCATCCAAATCAACATCGTCATAATTATGGATCAGGATATCTCGCATTCCCGCCATTTGTCGCCAGGGTATTTTTGGATGACTTGCTCTGAATGCTTCCGAGAGTCGCTTAGTCGCTTCCCCAATAATTTCTAGTTGACGCACCACAGCAGACTGACGCATCAAATCAGTTTCAAATGTATTTCTATCAACTCCTGCAATAAACATTTGCACCAATCGAGCTGCTGCCAAAATATCTACAAGCGAACTAAGATCGCGGGGTTGCATAAAACACCTCCGCCGAACTAAGAATAGCTTGACGGCGAATATAATTGTGGCTGCGTTCAATTCCTCGACGGCTGACTAAATCTACCTGACGACCAAAAATCACCTCTAGCTCATCTTGCATATCTACACGATCGAACAAGGTGTGTTGAGAATTTGGCTCAAAAGTTACCAGAATATCAATGTCACTATCTGGGCGAAAGTCATCGCGCAACACCGACCCAAAAAAAGCTAATTCCGATATCTGCCACCGCTGGCAGAAATCAGCGATTTTATCCCTGGGAATTTCAATATTTTTTACCAACATAAAGTTGCCTCTACTTTTTCATTTACTAACTACATTCTAACTTACCGCGCTGGGAAAAAAACTTGTTCTGCCGTCAGTCGCAACTGGGAAAAAACTGAGTAAACAAGCAACCTGTTGGTTCCACGTCGATTAATTATCCGTCAATTAATTCATAGCGATCGCTATCCCCATATTGCTTAATAAATTCATCAACCGTGAGAGTTTTTGCCGATATAACCATCGCGATAGTTCCTCATGGTTTTAGGTTTTTCTAGATGCAAAGTTGCTTTAGTAATAATAATCAACTCACTGGTAGATTATAGCGCGATTCGGAGCCGATAGCTTCGCTAACGCCTTGTAATTAAGAGTTGACGATTCGCTTATCTTAAATACAGAACCTTTGATCGACTACAAAAACGTGGAAAAAACCGAAAAACAGAAAATGCTCGCTGGCGAACTTTATCTTGCTGCCGATGCCGAATTAGTCGCGCTTCGCAAGCAAGCACGCCTTCTTATCAGAACTTACAACAATACAACTCAAGAAGAAACCGAGATGCGAATCCAACTCCTCAATCAATTATTTGCCAAAGTTGGATCTAATGTTGAAATAGAGCCGCCTTTCCACTGCGACTACGGCAGCAATATTTATGTAGGTGACAAATTTTATATGAATTTTGGCTGCGTAATTCTCGATTGCAATCAAGTCGAAATAGGCGATAACGTCGTTTGCGGGCCATACGTTCAAATTTACGCCGCTTACCATCCTACATCACCCGAAATTCGTCTTTCTGGTAAAGAATTAGCGGCTCCCGTCAAAATTGGCAATAATGTTTGGATTGGCGGCGGTGTGATTATTTGTCCCGGCGTCACCATCGGCGACAATACTACGATAGGCGCTGGCAGTGTAGTAGTAAAAGATATTCCGGGAAATGCGATCGCAGTTGGAAACCCCTGCCGAGTAATTCGAGATTTATCTTAATTAATTTATATCTTTCAGCCGCGATCGCAACCCGACGGGGAATCAAAAAACCTAACCCCCCAGCCCCCTTCCCTGCAAGGGAAGGGGGAGAAAGAAAGCCCCTCCCCGAAGCGGGGAGGGGTTGGGGAGGGGTCAAACCATCGATTCTAATCCTGAATTGTGCCATCGGGCATCTTTGTATTTTGCAAGTATGCGCCTGTTAGATTTGCTTTGTGCAGTTTCACGCCTCTCAGGTTAGCGCCTCTCAGGTTTGCTCCGGCGAGATTCGCAAAGCTAAGGTTAGACCATTTTAAGTCAGTTCTACTCAAATCCGCCTCGCTCAAATTCGCCCGCACTAGGTAAGCGCCACTCAAGTGAGTTTCACTTAAATTAGATTTGGGCAAGTTAGTTTTGTACAGGTAAGCTTGGCTCATTTCGGCTTCGTAGAGATTCGCCTCGCTTAAATCCGCACCGCTCAAATTAGCTGCGCTCAAATTCGCCTCGCTGAGATTAGTTCGGGAAAGCTTCGCAGCACCCAAATCCGCCCCTCTCAAATTCGCGCCTCTGAGGTTAGTTCCTATCAAGTTAGATTCGCTCAAATCTGCCCGTTTGAGATTCGCGCCCAAAAGGTCAGATCCAATCAAGTTAGCTTCACTCAAAATTGCCTCTGTGAGGTCAGCGTAACTCAAATGGGCGATGCTGAGATTAGCAGCAGAAAGGTTGGCTTCGCTGAGGTTAGCTTGGTGGAAGTTTGCACCTCCCAACTCGGCGTTGCTGAGGTTGGCTCCTACGAGTAAAGTATTGCTCAAATCCACCTTTCTTAAGTTCGCCCCTTGCAAGCAAGCACCTCTGAGGTTCCACCCTTGCAGGTTAGCTTCGCTCAAATCTGGTTGGATATCGGGGTGTTTGTTTCTCCACTCGATCCATTTGATTCCACCTGCTTCTAGTAGGGCTAGATGCTCGAAATTTGCCATTGCCGTTATTCCTTTCGCCCGCTGCTATTTTCTCGACCAATTACGCTTTCAATTGCCGCTAAGGCACCCGCTGCACCCGCTAGAATATCTCTTTCTGCTCCCCCCAAGTAAACGCGCCCGAAGCTGCCAATCGGCAAAACATCCAAAATGTTAATTGCAGCGGATTTTTCGGCTTCGTTGGCGGCTAGGGCGGCATATGCGGCTGGTTCTACTTCTAGGACGTATAGCGTTTGTCCGGCTAGAATTAACTGTCCCCGCCGCCCGCGATTGATTAGTTGGGTTTGGTATGCGTCGATATTGCGGATGATTTGGCTGGATATGACGCGGGGTTTGAGACATTCTTCTCTACGTACTCCCAGTGTCGCCAATATTGCTTGCCCCGCCGCCCGCACTTCGCCTTGGGAACTGGAATGTACTTCTAGTAAACCGTACAGTCGTTCTACTACTTGCACCGCCGGACGCACGGAGGCGGATTTGACCGCTACATCCGTTATCCGGTTAATTTCGATACCGGGTGAGATTTCGATCCAGAGGGATGTATCTCCCGGTAATGGTAAGAATCCTTGGGCGACTGTTCCCAGATAGGCTGCGTATTGCTGTTGCAAGCTGTCTATATATACATAGCTGCGTAGTTCTACACCCAAGGTTTGCTCCGGAAATACCGCAAGATCTGAGTTTACCGCAATGGAAGGGCTAAAGCCCCTACTACGAACCGTAGGCGATCGCTCCCTTCAAACTGATTTTCCTGGTAGCGTCTTGGTACTGCTACTATGACACCTATACTGAAGTAAACTATTTGTGTAGCGTGAAAATAGAGGTGTTATGGTAGCAATCAATTTCGTGGCAAGCAAATTACCAAGGGTAGTTGTATACATGGAGCCAGAGCTAAAGGCTGCTGGCGAGAAACTGGCTAAAAAGCAGCGGCGATCGCTTTCGTCTTTGATCTGCGTTCTTTTGGAAGCAGCCGCAAAGCAGGATGAAGATGTCAGGGAACAACTGGAGCGAGTTAATACAACCAGCATCAATCGGGAGAACCAATCGTGACGACCAGCACGAACGGTGACAATCAATCCTTTGAGCAACGGCTGGAGTCAATAGAATCGCGCCTCGACAGATTAGAGGGAGAATTTCGCGATCAAGCTGGATTGCTCCTAGACGGTCTTAGAGCGCTATCGGCTCAAACCACAAATCTTGCCAACCGACAGCAGCAGCTTGCCGAAACGATGGTACAACTGGCTCGCAACGCTGAAGCTGACCGAGCCATCATCCGGGAAAACCAAACTGAAATCCGCCGGATCTGGGAATACCTGCTCAGGCAGTCAGGTAACGGTCAGCAACCCACCTGAAAGCTTTCTCAAGAAACGTAAGCCGTTTAAGACTCCTGGAGTAAGGGTAGGGTGCTATCTTCGGTAGCGTAACGCACCAGCAGGAACTCTAAAAACAACAAATAATCTTAAATCAGGATTCATATAGCGGCACTATACATAAATAATGGTGCGTTACTTTATATATGTTAGTTAATTCAGAAGTTGAGTTATGGATGATGAATTTTTGCCAAGGCTGGAAGTTAAAGAATTGTTGGAAAGGTATGCTGCTGGAGAGAGAGATTTTAGAATAGGTGAGTGGATGGGGGTTGATTTGAGTGGATCTGATTTGAGTGGGGTTGACTTCGCTGTTAGGAGTTTCAGGGGAATTATTTACAACAAACAAATCAACCTTAGTTTTTCCAATTTGAGTGATACCAATCTGATTGGTGCCAATCTGTTTCGAGCTTGGATGGACTTTGTCAATTTGACTAATGCCAACTTGGAGGGAGCTTACTTGTGGGAAGTCCACTTGGAAGGAGCGAATTTGACTAATGCCAATCTTAGGGGGGCTAATCTCGGTAGTGCCAATCTCGCTGGTGCTGACCTGACTGGTGCTGACTTGAGGGGTGCTAGCTGGGGCTGGAACGCCAAAGATGCTATTTTCAATAACACCATCTTGCCCGACGGTACTGTCAGAAATGAACGTTATTGAATCATCTAGCTTGTCAGTTAGGGTAGGGTGCGATCTTCGGCAGCATAACGCACCGATGCGAGACAATTAAATAATGGTTGGGGCTAAAGCCCCTACTACGAACGAAGGGTGCGATCGCTCTTACTCCTTTCCCATCCGAAAAGTACTAACGAACCACTCCAGGCACAGAGAACACAGAGATAGCAGAAAAGAAGAGGTAGGTATTTTAGAGCGGGAAAGGGGTGGATAAAATGCGATCGCGCTCCACTGTCGCTCAAATTTGGTCTTGCGATCGCCGCCGCATTAGAACGCTAATCATCTCGCCTTTGTTACGAGTCGGGACTAATTGACTCCAAGCCCCTACTTCGGCAAAACGCACTGAGTGCAAATTGCGAATCACTCCCGTTATCCACTCTTTTGTACCAATCAAAATCATCCGATTGGCTGGAATGCCGGAAGCCGTTAAAGCCTCAATCGTAGCTGCATCAAGGGTTTCATTAGCATTAGCAGGTAGATTCTCTGACATTTTGATTCACCTCATTTCTAGAACATCTTATGTTGACAATCGTCGACAAACCTTTAGCCTAGCGTAGACGATTGTCAGCATTTACTTGGTCATAGCCCTCTGACACTATGGGAGGCATGGCAAGAGCAGGTAAAGCACTCAGACAGGTACTTGAAACCTACGGCATCAGCCAAAATCAACTGGCAGTAGCGATGGGGATAGGACGATCTAGCATTAATCGGTGGGTTAACGAAAGCCGAGATCCTGCGGCTGAAGCAGTCCTAGAAATTATTGAAGGGTTAGAAAAGATTAACCAAGCGGCGGCTGGTGATTTTCTAGCCTTGTATTTGGGGCGCAGCATTGAGCATCTTGAGGAACAGAATCAGTCAGAATAGCGATCGCAACACGGGCGGCATGGGAAGGGCAGGCAAAGCACTCAGACAGATACTAGAAACCTACAGCATCAGCCAGAACAAACTAGCTGGGGCGCTGGGAGTTAAACGTTATGTTGTTTTTCGCTGGTTTCACGAGCAAACAGATGCCAACGCTGAGACAGTTGCAGAAATTGTCAAAGTGTTGCAAGAGATTGAGCCATCGGCGGCTGAAGAATTTGTCAGGCTCTACTTGGGTGAGATTATTACAGGCGATACTCAGCGGGAATAATCTGGCACTTGTGACACCATTGGGGGCATGGGAAAGGCAGGTAAAGCACTAAAACAGGTACTTGAAACCTATAACATCAGCCAGAATCGGTTAGCGGTAACAATCGGTATCAACCGTTCTACCGTTAGCCAGTGGTACAACGAAACTAGAGATCCTTTGGCTGAATCAATTCCAGAGATCGTCGAGGCGTTGGAAAAGCTGAACCGATCGGCGGCGCGTGATTTTCTTGTACTGTATCTGGGGCGCAGCATTGAGCATCTCGGCGAAGAGAATCAGTCAGAATAGCGATCGCAACATGGGGGGCATGGGAAGGGCAGGCAAAGCGGTAGGGGCACGGCGTATGTAAGATATTGCGTCATGCAAAATCTTTGAAATGCCGTGCCGCTACAAGGCGTAATGGTGTTGGTTAATTATTAAGGCATGGGGAAAGCATCCCGGATTATTTCCACAATCGGGCAAGATAGTCGCGCACTGTAAAAAAGTCGTTCCAGGGGATGTAGGGTGTTTGATGTTCATCGAGATATTTGGCGAGGCGATCGCGTGCAAACACTAGAGGTGCTTGCAGTGCCATATTGAGGTCGGTGAGGGAGTCGCCGATAGCGATCGCTTGGTCTGGCGCATATGCTTCGATTACCTTGACTTTCGCCACCATTTCTGTACCTGCTTCGTATGGCGATCGCACCTGCAACTGCACGCCGCTGGTATCTACATCAATTGCATGAATTCCGCGCACCCGTTCCACCAACGATCCCAAAACAACTTCTACCATCCCGCGCAGTCCACCAGAAACCACCACCAAAGGCACGCCCTGAACTTCTAGAAAATCGAGTAATTCTGAAAATCCCGGACGCATTGGTTGGGGTCGGGTTAATTCGATTATTTCCGGGTAGCGCGACGATGGAATTGACGCCAAAATTTGCCGCACTCCCTCTCGCAGTGTCAGTTCTCGTGCATACATTTGGGGGAGCAATTGGGCAGAAAGTTCCGGTGCAAATTGCTTGAGGACTACCTCAAACGTCTCGCGCGCTGTAATCGTTCCATCAAAATCGCAGAAAACAATTCGCTTCACGCTTTCTCCCCACATTATAAGACTTACGCAGAACCTAGAAACCCGGTTTCTTTGCCTAATTCCTGCACATTATACCCGTTTTTTCGCCCCATTTTTTATTTTAATATTAATCTTTCCTGAAATTATCCTGAGATTTTTCTAAGTTAATTCTCAGCATTTTTCATTTAAACTTTCAGTCAGCCATCATGCCAAACCAAATTTTTAAGTTCATAGTTAATTCAAAGCAATCTTAAATTAAACGGTGAAAGCGATGAAACCATCTTCTTTAACCTTAGTGGGTATAGCTTCTATTTTAACAGTCCTGAGTTCTCAACTCACTTTATCTGCCACGCAGCCGAGTCAAATTGTTGTAGCTCAAGCTGCCCAATCATCGACGATTGCTTCTGGAAGTTTTGTATCATCCGAACAACCGACTCAGGGAATGTTTCGCATCGTGATGGAAAACCGTCAGCGTTATCTGGAATTGGGTCAAACATTCAAAACGAATCGAGGGCCAGATTTGTATGTAATTCTGTACCGCACAGATGCACCGCCCCAATCGGGATTAAGAACGCAAGATTACATCATTCTTGGTCGCTTGCAAAAGTTGAATGGCGCTCAACGTTACCCAATTCCAGCTAATGTTAATCTGGCAAACTATCGCGCGGCTGCGATTTGGTGTCGCCGGTTTAATGCCACGTTTGGCTATGGTAAATTAGGTAACTAGAGATTTAGAATATTGGATTATCCCCAGACAATATCTAAAAAATGAGGCAAAAATGGCAAGAAATCAAGACAGCATATTGATGCAACCTGGTGCAGGTTACTCTGCTTGGGTACTGGGAGATTTGTACACCTTTAAAGCAACGAGCGAAGATACAAATCAAGCCTATGGGTTAATTGAAATTGTCATGCAACCCAACAGCGCAGTTCCACCCCACATTCATACAAGGGAAAACGAATCTTTTTACATTCAAGAGGGTGAGATGGAATTTCAACTTGGGGAACAAACAATCGTTGCTACACCCGGAACCTTCGTTCATTCCTCTAAAGGACAGCGCCACAGTTTCCGCAACATCGGCGCCAAACCAGCTAAATTTTTGTGCTGGTTAACACCAGGAGGATTGGAGAAGTTTTTTATCGAAGTGGGTACTACAGTTTCGGCAGAAAATTTGACACCACCTGCTGTGACTAGCGCAGATATCGAAAAATTAATTGCAACTGCTTCCAAGTACGGTTTAGAAATTATTCCGCCTCCGGCTGAGTAAGGACACGGCGTCAAATAAATTTTGGTATTAACCAAAGATTGTAAAATGCCGTGTCCCTACTTTGAACTCGTTGCGATGTTCAGCCTGGGAACGAAAAATCCTGTATCTTGGAATATGAAGAAGCGAAATTTCCTCAAAGCTGGCGTCGCAATTGTCGGCGCAGCATGGTTATCGCGTCATTTACCTTGGAGGTCAGAAGTTATGGCAGCTGCCAACAATGAATTTGAAATTCAAAAAACTGAGGCAGAATGGCGCAAAATTTTGACGCCTGAACAGTTTAACGTACTGCGTCAACACGGCACCGAACGCGCGGGGACGAGTCCGCTTGATAAGCAATATGCTAAAGGGACTTTTGTCTGTGCGGGTTGCGATTTGCCGCTGTTTTATTCGGAAACTAAATATAACAGCGGCACGGGGTGGCCTAGTTTTTATGCTCCGATTGAAGGGGCAATTGGCACATCAGTAGATCGGTCGTTTTTTATGACTCGAATTGAAGTGCATTGTAGTCGTTGCGGCGGGCATTTGGGTCACGTATTTAACGATGGTCCTGCGCCTACAGGTCAACGTTTCTGCATGAATGGCGTGGCGCTTAAGTTTATCGCCGCTGAATAGATTGTTGGTGCGTTACGGCTTTTGCCATAACGCACTTTATTTTAATGCGATCGCATGGTGTTTTTGAAGATAACAGCGAGAGTATTGTAGAAGGGATTTCTCGTTTTCTGGCGAATCCTGATTTAATGAACCGCCATAGACGCGCCAGCGGCTTCCCGTAGGGTAGACGCCAAGAACGCCAAGAAGAAGAAGAAGAAGAGGAAGAAAATGGCAAGAACAATAGTAATGTCTGAAGGTGGGGTAAGTTCTCGGTTGCGCTGGATAAATTTAGGGGATTATGATGGGGTAGATGAGGGTTTGGATGTTATTGAAGGGTTAAGCAATAGTCCTAAAACTCTGCCTTGTCGTTATTTTTATGATGAGAGGGGTTCGCTGTTATTTGAAAGAATTTGTCAGTTGCCTGAGTATTATGTTACGCGCACGGAACAAGCTGTTTTAGCATCCTGTGCTGAGGAAATTGCTCGGTTAACTGGTGCTTGCGAATTGGTGGAATTGGGGAGTGGCAGTTCTCGCAAAACTCGCTGGCTTTTAGATGCTTATAATCAATTGGATTCTCCTCTGTTTTATTGTCCAATTGATGTTAGTGCCGGAATGCTTAAGAGTAGTGCGTTAGATTTGTTGCGGGAATATCCCAAGTTACAAGTCTGCGGCGTTGCTGGGACTTATGAAGCAGCTTTGTCTCAATTGTCTGCGTCTGAATTTGTGCCTCGGATGTTGATTTTTCTGGGGAGTAAGTTGGGAAATTTGTCACCGCACGCTGGCGATCGCTTCCTCTCCCATATCAAATATAACTTACAACCGGGCGAGTTTTTTCTCTTGGGTGTGGATTTGCAAAAATCACCGGAAATTATCGAAGCTGCTTACAATGATACCCAAGGAGTTACGGCAGCTTTTAATTTAAATATTCTGCGTCATATTAATCGTCGCTTCGATGGCAATTTTCCTGTTGACCAGTTTACCCACTTTGCGTTTTATAACCAAGTTGCTGGGCAAATTGAGATGTATTTGCGGTGTTGGCAATCTGGGATTGTCAGGTTAGATTCGCTGAATTTGTCAGTGCCGATTCAAGCAGGGGAAACGATTCGCACTGAAATTTATCGCAAGTTCTATTTACCGAGTTTGATATCTAGCTTGAAACAGCAGGGATTTCAGTCGGTGCGAGTTTGGACTGACCCGCAAAATTGGTTTGCTTTGTTACTTTGTCAGTGCTAAGGAGATGAAGCGATCGCTCTATAATATTGTCAGTTCGTAGTTAGGTTTTCAGGCTTCAATACAAACGTTTTATTATCGGGTTAAGTTCAATGGAAGCTACGTTTAAACCAGCAGAAACTTCTGATATTGATACTCTCCTCATCTTGATACAGGAGTTTTATCAGATAGAACATCTCAAATTTGATAACAATACCTGTGATGCTCTCATTAATCTGTTAAACAATAAATCTTATGGCGGTGTCTGGTTAATTCAGCATCAAGAAGAAACTATTGGCTATGTCGTTCTCACAATTGGCTATAGCTTGGAATTCCACGGACGCGATGCTTTTATTGATGAACTTTATATTAGATCCAATTATTGGGGACAAGGAATTGGCACTAAAACTTTAGATTATATGCAAGAAGTTTGTCGTTCTCTTGGTATAAAAGCGCTGCATCTGGAAGTCGATCGGGTCAATACGAAAGCTCAGGAAGTATATCATCGCTTTGGGTTTCAAGACCACGACCGCTATTTGTTAACTAAATGGCTTTGAATATATTTGAAATCAAGCAACTAAAGGCAATATCGCGCTCACGGTTGTTCCAAGATCAGCAGAAGATTGGATACAAAACTCGCCGCCGTGAGCATCAATAATCCGCTTGACTATTGCCAATCCCAGTCCGATTCCGGTGGCTTTTGTTGTATAAAATGGTTCGGTTAGTTTCGGTAACACTTCTGGGGGAATTGGGTCGCCTCCATTGTGAATTTGAAGGCAAACTTTATCTGGAACGAGGCAAGTTTCTAGCTTGATTGTGACCGTTTCTCCTTCTGCGTTCGCGCCAGCGGAAGGGAGGCATATCGCTTCACACCCATTCCGCACTATATTGATCAATACTTGCTTCAATTTATCCTCATCCCCGATAACTTTAACACCAGTAGATGCCGGGATAAATTCAATCTCACAACCCATTGCTTCTGGCATATTCCGCAGGGTTTCCAAACTTTCTGCAATAAATTTGTTTAAATCTATTTTGGTCAAATTCAATGCCTGCGGTTTGGCATAAAGTAAAATTTCCCGCAACAACCGTTCTAGGCGATTTGCTTCGTCTAAAGATAGATAAAGTCGCTCTCGATCTAATTCGGATAAATCCAACCGCTTAAAACCATTCAATCCCAATTTGATTGTGGTTAAAGGGTTGCGAATTTCATGGACAATCGTAGCTGCAAATTCGCCAATCGCTGCTAAGCGTTCCCGTTCTACTAATTTGGCTTGCGCCATCCGCAATTCTTCAGTCCTTTTTGCGACTTCATCCTCTAAAATTTCGTTAAATTGTCGCTGTTGTTGGTAAAGATAATAATTATCAATCGCAGTGGCGGCGCGTTCGGCAAACATTTCGGCAATGCGAATTTCTACTGGGGCAAACTTGCGCGGTTTTTTATGAAATGAACAGATAGTACCAATTGCTTCTCCGTGGGAAGGACGCAAGGGGACGCCCAAATAAGCGCAATATCCTTCTGGTGCTTTTCCATAGTCGTTGCAATTTCTGACATTCTGCACCACCAGAGTTTGCCCCGTTTTGACCACTGTCCCCGTTAAACTACCGTGCAACGAATAAGTTTGATCGGCAGCATCCCCGATGTCAATACTGCTTGCTAAGACTTTCTCTAACCCTTCCTGGCATAAGGTTACCACCGACCAATCAACCCCAAGCAATTGACTGACGCCGCAGGCAATTTCTTTCAGATAGCTACTCAGTTCCCCCGTTCGATAGCTGAGGGATGATAAAATTTCCAGTGTTTGCCTTTCTTGTTGCCACTGAAGCCATTTCCAGAACATACGGTCCTCCTTGCTTGAGGCAATATGTCAAATAAAGTAAAAATTTGACCATTGCAGTCAGCGATCGCAGTTATACTCATATAACCCATTATCACCATCACCCTAGCAAAAAGCTGAAATTCTTTACATAACCTTGTTTTACTAATAAACCTTGAATCTAAAATCTAAAATCAATATGACCGCACATATTTTACTGATTGAAGATGAAGTTAAACTGGCTCGATTTGTAGAAATCGAGTTGACATACGAAGGATATCGAGTCAGCGTCAAGAACGATGGTTTAGAAGGACTCGTCGCCGCAAGGGAATTGCATCCCGATATTATACTTCTCGATTGGGGGCTGCCAGGGTTAACGGGGGTGGAAATCTGTCGCCGCTTGCGAAGTACGGGGGATAAAGTACCGATTATTTTATTAACCGCTAAAGATGAAATAAGCGATCGCGTCGCCGGATTAGATGCTGGTGCTGATGATTACGTCGTCAAACCTTTCAGCATTGAGGAATTATTAGCTAGAGTGCGCGCCCACCTCCGACGCACGCAAGAACCTAACCCCGATGTATTAAAATTTGCCGACCTCAGTTTAAATCGCAGCACCCGCGAAGTCTTTCGCGGCGATCGCAGTATAGAATTAACTGCCAAAGAATTCGATTTACTTGAATACCTCCTCGCCCATCCCCGCCAAGTCCTCACCCGCGATCAAATCTTAGAAAAAGTTTGGGGTTACGACTTTATGGGCGATTCTAATATTATTGAAGTTTATATCCGCTACCTGCGTCTAAAATTAGAAACCGACAACGCGCCCCGGTTAATTCATACGGTGCGCGGTGTCGGTTACAGCTTGCGCGAATAATTCAATTGCAGATTGTAGATTTAAGATTGTAGATTTAAGATTTTAGATTTGAGATTTTAGATTTAATTTTAGTCTTCAATCTAAAACATCCAATCTTAAATCTCAAATTCTGACAAATCTGCAATCTTAAATCTGAAATCTCAAATTCTTACAGATTGCTTATCCAACCAATTACCCCATGTCCGGTGATGACTTCCAACGCCAGCAGGGAGACAAAACCAATCATCGCCAGACGCCCGTTTAGCTTTTCTGCATACTCGGTAAAACCAGTGCGAGAAGTGCTATCTACATACATTTTGGGTTCGATAGCGTAATTATTCAGTCTGCCGCCTTCTTCAACGATGTAGCGTGAGTTCATTGTTTTCTATCCTTCTTGTTCCTTGTTGTAAATAAATGTAACAGATTTTTAATTTATGTAAAGGTGATATTAGTCACAATAATTAAGTGATCTAGATCGCATCCAGGGTCAGAAACCGGGTTTCTGGGTAGATCGGTGGTTTCACAGCGACGATGTTGGAGAGAAACCCGGTTTCTTTGCGTAATATCATGTTCGCTGGCATCGGCATCGCGCGGGGGGCGGGTTTACAGCAGATTGCTTTTCGTGTCAGGTACAGCCTGCGTGGGTGTAGAGACGTTACATGTAACGTCTCTACACCTACACGAACCTTCGGTGTACCTAATACGGCTGCAATCGGCTATATCAACATAATTCGCTTCCTGCCAAAAGGGACTGCTGAAAGCGTGCCCCTACAACAGCATTAACCATAGGAGTAGAGACGTTACATGTCGAGTAGAGACGTTACATGTCGAGTAGAGACGTTACATGTCGAGTAGAGACGTTACATGTCGAGTAGAGACGTTACATGTAACGTCTCTACTACCGGACAGGATATAAGTCCTGTTTTGGTCTGGTTGAGGCAAAAACTTATTTAGGAAAAGTTGAACAATCCCTGGGAAGAGGCTCTAGCAGAATTAAACTACTACCCTAGTGTTGTTACAAGTTTGAAAGTTTGACCAAAATGACCTATCTCGAAACCGCTGCGGAATTTTACAGCAAAGTGGCGCAAAAGCCAGAAGTAGGATTGTGCTGCGTGCAAAGCAGCCCCTTGCAACTACCGGGACTGAAAATTCCGCCGCAAATGCAGGAAATGAACTATGGATGCGGGACAACGGTTCATCCTGCGGAATTGGGAAATTCGCCGACGGTGTTGTATGTGGGCGTCGGCGGAGGTTTGGAGGCGTTGCAATTTGCTTACTTTTCCCGGCGTCAGGGTGGAGTAATTGCGGTCGATCCGGTGGAGGAAATGCGGAAAGCGGCGTCGCGGAATTTGGCGGAAGCAGCGAAAGAAAATTCTTGGTTTGATACTGGTTTTGTGGATATTCGCGAAGGAGATGCGTTTAATTTGCCGGTTGCTGATGCTTCGGTGGATGCGATCGCCCAAAATTGTCTGTTTAATATCTTTGAACCCGCCGATCTAAATAAAGCACTCAAAGAAGCTTTTCGCGTCTTAAAACCAGGCGGACGCCTATTAATGAGCGATCCAATAGCTACTCGTCCCATCCCGCTGCACCTGCGCCAAGATCAACGCTTGCGCGCGATGTGTTTATCTGGCGCATTGACTTATGAGGAATATACTCAACACTTAGTTAATGTCGGGTTTGGTCAAGTAGAAATTCGCGCGAGGCGTCCCTATCGGCTGTTAGATTGTCAAACTTACAATCTGGATCGACCTTTACTTTTAGAAAGCCTCGATTCTGTTTCTTACAAAGTCGAAATTCCTGCCGATGGCGCTTGCATTTTTACCGGCAAAACGGCAATTTACATGGGAAATGAAGAATTTTTTGATGATAATGCGGGGCATATTCTTCAACTCGGTATTCCCGCCGTCGTCTGCGATAAGACGGCTGGTAAGTTGGGCGCGTTATTATCTAAAGATGTGTTAATTACCGATTCTACCTGGCACTACAATGGTGGTGGTTGTTGTTAGGATGAAATCATGTCCGAACCAAACTTACCTCAAAATCCGATGGAAATACCGCCCCAAATGGCATTGCTGCAAATGGTATCTGGTGGCTGGGTTTCCCAAGCAATTTATGTAGCAGCTAAACTGGGGATTGCTGACTTATTAAAAGATGGCCCAAAAAGCAGTCAAGCAAACGTGCCAAGCGTTTTATTGAAGCAAAAGGAGTTAGCGATCGCTGCGAATTCGTTAGCGGTAATTTCTTTGAATCAGTGCCAACTGGAGGCGATGCTTATATTATGAAACACATTATCCATGACTGGGATAATGAGCAAGCGATCGCTATTCTAAAAAACTGCCATCAAGCAATGGTTGAAAATGGCAAACTGTTGCTAGTCGAGGCAGTAATTCAGCCAGGAAATCAAATGCCCCTACCTAAGGGAAGAAATCCCTCTTACTTTTTCTTAAGCCCCCCTTGGGAAGGGGGGTTGGGGGGATCGATTTTATAAATAGCAACTTGAGTTACATATAGAAACAGGGAAGAAATCCCCCTTACCTTCTCTTAAGCCCCCCTTGGGAAGGGGGGTTGGGGGGATCGATTTTATAAATAGCAACTTGAGTTACATATAGAAACAGGGAAGAAATCCCCCTTACCTTCTCTTAAGCCCCCCTTGGGAAGGGGGGTTGGGGGGATCGC
>NZ_JBHFNP010000027.1:0-8587 GCF_041929235.1 Microseira sp. BLCC-F43 | reverse complement strand
CGTTGATTGCCTCCATCATCGCATCGAGATCTAGTGGTTTGACCCTAATCTCTTTCCCTTCACGTGGATGGACCGATCCGTCCTGATTCTGATCGTTGAGGGCAGCGATCAAGGCATCCACCGCTTGGGGATTGCCTATCTTACCTAATGCTTCTGCTGCATTCCCTCTCACGAACTTATCCTCATCGTTGAGGGCAGCGATTAAGGCATCCACCGCTTGGGGATTGCCTATTTTACCTAATGCTTCTGCTGCATTCCCTCTCACGTTCTCATTCTCATCGTTGAGGGCAGCGATTAAGGCATCCACCGCTTGGGGATTGCCTATTTTACCTAATGCCTCTGCCGCATTACCTCTCACGTACTCATCATCATGATTGAGGGCAGCAATCAAGGCAGGAACCGCTTGGGGATTGCCTATATCACCTAATGCCCATGCCGCATTCCTTCTCACCACGTACTCATCATCATGATTGAGGGCAGCAATCAAGGCAGGAACCGCTTGGGGATTGCCTATTTTACCTAATGCCACTGCCGCATTCCCTCTCACGTAGTTATTCTCATCCTTGAGGGCAGCCATCAAGGCATCAAAAGCTTGCTGATTGCCTATTTTACCTAATGCCTCTGCCACATTCCATCTCACGGACCCATCCTCATGCTTGAGGGCAGCCATCAAGGCATTCACCGCTTGGGGATTGCCTATCTGACCTAATGCCGCTGCCGCATTCCTTCTCACGTACTTATCCTTATGCTTGAGGGCTTGTCGTAACTTCTCAACCATTTGTATATTTGTTTGACCTAATGTCACCACAACCAATTCAATAAACCAAGCCTTCCAGTAGCGACACCAAAACTGATAAATTCTGTCGATGCTGTCCCCAATCAACGAATGAGAAATATCCTTACATTCAGCAATGCAGCGACCCGCTAATAATAACTGCGTCTTAAAAATATCATCCTTCTCACCTAGAATCGCCTCCAGCAGAGGAATGGGATTTCTCATCAATCCCGCCATCAAGCTCAAGGTTTCATGCCATTCATACTCCCAAAAATGCACCTTCGCCAGAGCAATCCCATCCTTGGCACGGTTCAAATAACAAGCCGTCAAATACTCCTGAAACGTCCGGTGCAGAAACAGGTATTTGTCGCCATCCTCATGCAACTTTTGCAAAATGCCATCCTGTTCCGAGAGTTCCACAATTAAATCCCCCGTATCCGCATCTTTGAAACTCGTCGGCACTCTCTCGCCTTGCAAATATTCCTCAATCCGATCGTAGAGTTCATCTCTGGAAAAAATCTCTTGACCTTGGCAGGTAAAATGATAGGCAAGTTCAGACAAAAATCGGGTTTTCGCAACCATCCTCCCATCAGATTGTGGCTGGCGATTTTGACTCCATTTTCCCAGCATATAGCTCACAGCTTGTTCGTACACCTGGCAGCGTCGCGCTGGTAATGTCAAACCTTTTTCTTGATACAAACTGCAAATCAACGACAACAGCAAAGGATTCTGCGCTAATCCCCGAATCTGGGGTTTATGCTGCAACTCTCTTATCAAATCCGGGGCAGAAACAGAATCATCGTTCAGATATCCCGCCGCATTCTTAAACCAAATTTCAATATAATCCTCGGTCTGCTTCTGACTGAAAGGAACAATTTCCACCTCTTTCGCCCCATCCAAAAATCCCCCACCATAGCCAACAATCCGAGACGTGCAGATAATCGAACCGGGATAATTGCGAACAAAGCGGTTCAGTTTCTCAGACAAGTACAAGCGATGTTTTTGGGGAACTTCATCCAGCGCATCCAACAACAGCAAGCACTTCCCCGTTCTCAATTTCTCCTTTAAAACCTGCCCAATAACTGCTGCCGTTTCCAGATTATCCTGTAAAGTGTTGCGATATTCCTTACCGAGAATGAGGGGAATCGCATCGATGATTTCTGTTGAGAAGATATCCGCTTGTTTTTCATCAACTATATCCGACAGTCTCAAAAACAGCGGCAAGATCGCATCTTCGACTTTTTTCCCGTTCGATTCTAAACACTTTCGTTCCGATTCGGCAGTTAAACCCGCCTCCATTTTTAATAGAGTAGATTTCCCCATCCCCGGATCTGCTAACACCATAATTCGCTGATGCTGTTTCTTTGCTTCTGCCCAATCTACCTGCTTTGGCTGCGAATCTTCCTGATGTTTCAGCGCGTAGACGCGCTTGAGTTCTGCTTCCGACTCCGCATAACTGAAGATAGTTTCAACATCGTGCTTGTATTTCCTCTCCAGCGTTACCTGAATCGGAATATATTGGTCTTGCAAAACAATGGGTTGTTCCCGGATGTGAAGTAGCTGGATGTACTTGAATCTTGGATCGTTTTCAATTTCTGCCAAAAAGCGACAGACGGCATCTCGCTGATTTTCTTCTACTGGGGGATTCCACTCGTCGGGATCGACAATATCGGTTGGATCTAAGTCTAGAACTCTAGCGATCGCTTCCAGTGCCTCCTCGCCAATCTTGTATTGACCATTTCCCCATTGAGGATTAAATAGCCTTTTGACCTGATCGAGGGTGACATGAGCCTCATCAGCAATCTTTTGATAGCTGTATTTTTTATTACACTTAGCTTTTTTGAGGTTTTTGACTCCCTCTCCACTCGCTAAAAAGCCTCCGCGTCTTCCGTCTCTATTCATACCAACGCCATTGCTTCAGGTATCCGTACTCTAACAAAGCTTTTGGTAAGCTGTCGCGCTTACAAATTGCAATTGATGGACGGGCAAGATGCCCATCCCACAAGAGTTTCAGAAATTTGGGGATGCCCCTATCGAACGGCTGTTAGCTTATTAGTCAGCAGTGCGAACAGTACTTGTGAGTACTCGTATTACAGCGCTCTCACGTCCTATCGAACTTGCCGAGTATTCGTTGAATTGTAAGCGTTCGACGAAGTACCCATGAATCCCCAAATGATGCTGACACTTGCCCTTCGCCACCCAGAAATCTATGGTTTAGCCTGGGTGCGTTCAAAGTCAGCCAAAGCGAGAAATAAAGTCATCCGCACAATTATTGAGTGGGGTGTTATTGCATTTGCCAGGTGGATTAACCCAGAAGCAAATTTAGCGATCGCATCCCTAAAACTCTGCTTCTGGGTGTTGGCTCAACTGCAACAGGAGTAACCGCGATAGCGATCGCTCTCATCCCCATCTGAAAATATTGGATTGCGATATGCCTCGGGCACGCTACGCGAACGCACCCACACAATCCACACAATTTTGCTCATAGCAATCTCTAAGCAACTGATAAAGGTTGCTGAGGCATTGTCTTAGGTGCAGGAAGTGGTTTTCCTTCAGCTTGGAACCATTCAATTAAAGACGAAATTGCTTCTTGACCGTGTTTTGCAGCTTCTTCATAGGTGTTACCATCCGTACAAGGCTGCATGACTAAACCGGCAAACTCCGGCAGAAATACTACAAAACAATTGTCTTCCTCAGACCACTGAATTACCATACTGTAGAGCGAGTTCATTCCTACAAATCCTCCATTTGTTCTAGTTGCTTCAGTGCTGCATTTACTTGCTTTTCCAGATACATAGGCGCATCTTCTCCATCTTGCCTAGCAATAACAATCGGTTGAATTAATTGTGAATGATTCCACACCTGATGACTGCCTTTGCCTTGTCGATACGTAAAACCTGCCTTCAAAAGCAACTTTTTTAACTCTCTAATCTTCTTAGGCATCCATCCTCACATCCTATTTTGATTTATTTAGGGAAAACCCTACATATCCAAAAGATGCGATCGCATCGCTTCACGTGCAGCGGAAGGGAGGCATATCGCCGATCGTACACCGGATTAAGATGCGATCGCCCAAACAACCAATTCATCGATCCCACTTAACTTTGGCAAGCGAGGGAGGTTCGTTTTTTCCAGCCACAGTCTCACCGCTTCCTCTAACGCATCTGTTTGGCTAACTTCCTTGGCGGTGCAAGCAACCTTAAATCGCATCGCTAGTTCTTTATTTATGTACCCGCTAACTTGAGCGTAGTTTGGATCGTCACGTCTTCTTGCCATTGCTTTTTAGCCCAAGTTCATTTATTCGCTTTTTTATTGCTTGAGGGGTTTTCAGCTTCTTCCTGGTTTTTGAGCCAATCAAGAATCAATTGGTGAGCCTGCTGGCTCATGCTGGTCTTGTTCTTAGCACAGGCGACTTTAAATCTAGTTCGTTCTGAATCTGACAGAAAGACCACAAGTTTCACGGTTTTGTCTTCGGTGGACACAATAACCTAACTAATAACGCTGCTTAGCCTAATCATCGCACTTGGCTAAACCAGGCGAAATTAGTCATATATGCAAAATATGCTAATTTACCTATGTATGGTATATTAGCATTCACAGGTCAAAAACGCCCAAGCCATCTACTCTGATGTAGAAACAGACAGACTTGGGTGTAAGGATTTTGATGGTTAAAAACGGCTTTAAATACCAACAAAAGCCGCTTTTACTGGTTTTTCACCAAATTAAGCAACATATTTCCACTATGAATTCTCAAACCATCTACCCAAACAGCAATCTCGATCCTCATGTCTGGACAATAGCGAACGCGAGTGCGTGCGGTCGGCATATCGCACTCCCAGACGCCAGACAGCGAACAATAGGGCGATTCTGCAATCGGCAAGACGCAGAAGACCACATCAGAGTGTTGCGGCGATTTGTCCCCGGCGCGCAATTTGAAATAGTTTTCAATCCGCCCGAACCAGCACTGTTCGATAATGCAGTTGCTCAAAGTTGAGCTTCAAAAATTGAGGACATACGCAAAGAAACCGGGTTTCTCTGAAAAATCTACACAGAAACCCGGTTTCTAGACCAAGGTATAGCAGTAGCGATCGCTCACTTCGATGTAAAGCAACGCATCATAGCAATTTCAGAGACGTTCATTCATCTCCCTTCTTTTTACCGGGAGGAGGGGATTGTTGTTGATTTTCTTGGTTCATAGTCCATTCCTCTATAAGTTCTCTAGCTTTTTCGCTCATTGCTACTCCAGATTGAGCGCAAGCAACCTTAAACCGGGTTCGCATCTGGGAGCTTAAAAAGACGCGGATAAACACATCGTTGGCTTTATCAGTGGTCATTTCCAATACCTGAACTCCCACTCATCGTGCCACCTGGACAACCAAGTTTAGAATATCCACTTGCACTACCTGTACCATGTATACTATTATAACTTGTGTCGCTCAAAAACGCCCAAGCCATCTACAGCGATGTAGAAACAGACAGACTTGGGCGGAAGGACTCTCATGGCTAAAAACGGCTTTAAATACCAACAAAAGCCGCTTTTACTGGTTTTTCACCAAATTATGCCACCTATTGGCACTATGAATTCTCAAAGCATCTACCCAAAAAGCAATCTCGATCCCCATGTATGGACAATAGCAATCGCACTCCCAGACGCCAGACAGCGAACAATAGGGCGATTCTGCAATCGGCAAGACGCGGAAGATCATCTCAGAGTGTTGCGGCGATTTGTGCCCAGCGCAAAATTTGAAATAATTTTCAATCCCCCCGAACAAGCACTCGCTGATAACGCGCTTGCCCTACCGAAGGCATAGAACAAAAATACACAGGTGTTCAAAAGCCGATCCCCCCTAGCCCCCCTTACCAAGGGGGGAACCCGAACCAACCGGAAAGCCTCCAATGCCTTGGGGGGAACCGGAACCGCAAAGCCCCCCAAGGCATTGGGGGTTGGGGGGGATCGATGGGGAAAGCCCCCCAAGGCATTGGGGGTTGGGGGGGATCGATGCGGAAGTAGGGAACATTTGACCAACTTTGGTATAAACCAAAACCGATCCTATGTTCCCTACCGATCCCTGGCAACAAATTCGCTGCGTTTTTTAGGGTGCGTCGCGCCAATCGCTGAGTAACTCGCGAGATGCTTTCGCCTTCTGTTGGCGCGGGGGTACTTTCGGCATCCCGATGTCTGGGTTGTGTCTTGATTGACGCTTAGACTGGGATTGTTTGCGTTCCTGCTGTTTTTGGATTCCTGTTGAAGTTGCCATAGGTTTCACCTTGTATTTTTCAAATTTGTTTTTTCTATCTTTTGTCTTCACAAGGTGAAACAGCATTTCCGGAAAGCTAAACACCTTTTTTCTTGTCATACACCACCTGACCATAATCGAGTTTGATCAGGCGGTCTGCCATATCAAAATATTGGTCATCGTGGCTGATTGCCAATACCATTTTACCTCTTTCTCTCAGTTTTGGTAAGAACTCATTGTAGAAGATTTCCTTAAAAATTGGGTCTTGATCCGCTGCCCATTCATCAAATAGATAAATTGGTCTGTCTTCTAAATACGCAGTTAACAGCGCCAGTCGTTTCCGCTGTCCTTGGGAAAGTGCGGTGGTAGAAAGTCTTCTCCCTTCGACTTTGACTTTGCGTTCCAGCTGGAGTTGGTTTAAATAATCTTGAACTTGCGTATCCAGATTTGTGTCATCAAATCCTAACAATCGCTCAAATAGATAGAAGTCCGAGAAAATCACTGAAAAATGTTGGCGATACCACTCGCGATTTGCTTCGGTAATCGGTTGCCCATCAAAGATAATTTCGCCCATTTCCGGGATGTAAAGTCCGGTAATTAACTTAGCCAAAGTCGATTTACCGCTGCCATTACCACCGATGATGAAGGCGATTTCTCCCGGAAATAGCGTCAGATTGAGCGGGCCAAGAGTAAAGTTAACATCTTCGCGATCGCTTGTATAAGTATGGGTCACTCCCTTCAGTTCTAAATAATGCCAGGAACGATCTAACACAGGTGGAATCGTCGCCGCTTCGGAGCGATTCGCTAAGGATAAACCCAGCATTTCAATCTTCTGCAAGGCAATGTTGGCTTTACTGATGATGGGTAATTTGCTGACAATACTTTCCAACGGCGCGATCAAGTAAGTGAAGGTAATGATGTAACCAGCAAAGGTTTCGGGGTTAATTGCCATCAGATTGGGAAGTAAGAATAATACGACGCCGATGGCAAAGAAAAAGATTAATTTACCCCAACTCGAAGTGATGGCAAAAAAGGTTAAACCGCGGACGCTGTGACGCCGAAAGTCGGCGGCGGTGGTTTGTAAATCTTCTGTCAGGAAATCTTGACGGCGGGAATAGTTGAGCTTGAGTTCCTTAATGCCATCGGCGATGCTGCGGAAGTGTTTAAATAGAATATCTTGGTCTTCGCGGGCGAGGGAAAGCTGCTTGCCGCCGCGTTTTAAGAGGATGTTAGTGCTGCCAATAGCGATCGCAAACAAAACCATCACCATCAAGAATACTTGCGGTGACAGCAAGGTGACATAAATCAAGCACCCCACCACGATGGCAGCGTTGATGCAAAGAAAAGGTATGCTGAAAACAGCGTTAGAGATTGCTTGCACGTCCTCAGTCAGCGTAGCTAGCAGTCGGGGAGTCCCCAGCTGTTCCAAATGACTCAACTGGGAGGAAAGAATCTGACGCGAGAGGCGCATCTGCATTTTAAACACAGCATCCTGAGACAGGCGAATCAGCACCACCTGAGAAATAATACTCGTAAGCAGCGCCACAAAAGCCAATCCCACAAAACCCCAAGCCAGCAACGTCCGTGAGGTACCATTGTTACTGCCGACAGCATGACCGATGAGGGCGATCAAACCGGCGCTGCTACCACCGCTTAAAAATCCGGTGGCAATTGCGATCGCCACCATCCTCCAGGAAGAACTCAGTAGAAAATAAATCAGATTCATGACAGGAGTTGAGTATTTCTGCTGTGATTTAACCACATGCACTGTCTGGAGTTTAGCGCCTGGGGTTCACTGGCGTTACCTGTCACAAGGAAGGGAGATAAGTTGAGGATTTACGCAAAGAAACCGGGTTTCTATGAAAAATCGTCGCTTTGGAATTAGAGATCGCAGTAAGAAACAAAGGTGATAGGTTGCCCAAGCGTAAGTCCTGAAGTTGTCAGACTTAGCGATAATTTGATGTTGCCGTGCCCTGGAGTAGGGGCACGGCATCTTTTAAGTTGTCAGACCCAGGGATAATTTGATGTCGCCGTGCCCCGTGATATCTTCAACAGTTGACAGTTGACAGTTGACAGTTGACAGTTATCTCTGACTAAAGAGAAGAGGATTGTAACTCTGGGAAATTAATTTTTCCTTTCCCCTTTAAAGGGGGGGCTTTAAACCGATTGTTTCTGGTAACTGAGAACCCATAGAAGCAAAACAGGATAATTTTGCAGCGGGATGGGCGCAGTGTATGGCGGAGATGCTTGCTGCAAAAAAGCTGAATGAGCAACCAGAACAAGAGGTATTTGGCATTGCTTCTAATGGAGGAGTTTGGCAATTTGGCAAACTTAAAGCTAATGTTTTCACTCGCAATCAAACGTTTTACACAATTGAGGAATTAGACAAAATTTTTGCAGCAATCAATTACCTGTTTCAACAGTGGGAATTACTGCTGAATTCTGAGCAAGTTGAGTCAGTACTCAAATCTTGCACATGACATGGGCGAGACGGGCAGGATGCCCATGCCACAAGAAAAACTAGCCGCTTGTGGGGTGGGCGAGACGGGCAGGATGCCCATGCCACAAGAAAAAC
>NZ_JBHFNP010000269.1:0-27951 GCF_041929235.1 Microseira sp. BLCC-F43 | reverse complement strand
CACGCTTGTATAAGTATGATAACTGCTATTCTTGTGCAACACAATCATATTGGGCAACTCCGTACCTCCTAGCCTGAGAGATTCATCCCACGCTCACCATATCGGGTTGAGACGTGGGGCTTCTCGCGATTTAAGCTAAATTAGTTTTGTATTGTCTTGCCTGTATCAGCAAGCAGTCATCTTTCTATTGGCAGAGATTCTGGAAAAAAGCTTCTAAGTAGGTGCGTATCAATAGTGATGCGATCGCTACACAATCTTCCCCACCTTGTTGTACCATTAGGGTCTAGCCATCCAGCCCTCTAAGCATAAATACTCTATAGACAGCTATATTTGGGCGCTAGTTTATGTAATAATTAACTCAAGTTGCTAGTTATCTCAAAGCTAGAGCTAATGGCTAATGGCTAATGGCTAGTGTTAGGAAAAATGCTGTATTAGCAATTAGCAATTAGCAATTAGCAATTAGCAATTAGCAATTAGCAATTAGCCAGTTTATAACTAGCAACTGGCGTTAATTGCATCATGAAAAATTGACTCGGAGTTCTAACAGGTCTGATGTTTGAGCAAGGATTGCAACAAATTTTTGAGCGTTTGGTTTCTAGTATAGCTCGGGATGATTTAGTTCAAAAGACAACAAACTCTTTAAGAGAATTACTAGGGGTGGATCGGGTAGTTTTATATTATTTTTATCGCGAGTGGGCGGGGCGCGTGACATTTGAGTCTTTAAGTTACAGTCAGTTTTCTATCTTTGGATCCGTAGGTCCGGATGAGTGTTTTAACAGCGAATATGCCGTGCTGTATCAAGCAGGAAGGGTACGGGCAATTCCAGATATTGAAACAGAACAAATTAGCGATTGTCACCGAGATTTTCTCCGCAGTTTAGGAGTGCGAGCGAATTTAGCCGTGCCAGTTTTGAATCAGAAAAGGCTGTGGGGTTTGCTGATTGCTCATCACTGCCAGGGTACTCATTTTTGGACGCAATCGGAGATGGCAGCAATGCAAAAAGCAGCAGAAACTTTGGCAATGTCTCCGGCAATTCGCCATAGTTAATCGGGGAAAAGGAGGTATTTTTACATGACATTAGAATTAAGTTTGCTAATAGCTAATGGTTAATCGCTAATGGTTCAATGAATAGAGTTAGCAATTAGCAATTAGCAATTAGCAATTACCAAATCCCCAAAATTCGCCGGATTGCATCAATTAATTGTTCCGGTGCAACAGGTTTGGGTAGGTGCATTTGGAAACCTGCCTCATGGGCGCGTTTTTGGTCGTATTCTCCAGCATAGGCGGTGAGAGCGATCGCTTTTACCATCCCCCCTGCTTCTGGTGCGAGAGATCTAATTTGCCCCATCAGCATATAACCATCCACATTTGCCATCCCAATATCGCTTACCAGCAAGTGTGGTTTAATTTGTGGCAAAAGTTTTAGCGCTTCATCTGCCGATGCTGCCAAAGTTACTTCTGCGCCAGACTCCTTTAGCACAAAGGCGATATACTCGCGCATATCCCCATCGTCATCGACTGCCAAAACTTGCACGCCTTGCAATGGATGCGTTGTAGCAACAGTTGGCAGGTTGGTTGGTTCTTCTGTTGTTGCTGCTGCATTTTTGATTAAGGGAAGTCTGACGCTGAAAGTTGCCCCCATTCCTTCACCGGGACTTTCTGCCCGAACGGTACCGCCGTGTAATTCTACCAAGTAACGGACAATTGCCAGTCCCAATCCCAACCCGCCAAATTTCCGCGTTGTGCTGCTATCTGCTTGACGAAAGTAGTCAAACACGTAGGGAAGAAAGTCTGGTTTGATACCTTTGCCCGTGTCGGTGACGGTAATTTGAGCATAGTTGGTAATTGGTAATTGGTAATTGGTAATTGGTAATTGTTCCTGAGATCTTGCACCAATAGACTGGGCGGGCGGGACGCCCACCCCACAAGAGGCTGGTTGTTCTTGTGGCATGGGGATTTCTTGTGGCATGGGGATTTCTGGTGGGATGGGCATCCTGCCCGTCTCGCCCACCCCACAAGCGGCTGGTTGTTCTTGTGGCATGGGGATTTCTTGTGGCATGGGCATCCTGCCCGTCTCGCCCATGTCAGGTGCAAGAAAAGAGTTTTCATTACCCATTACCGATGATCTATTACCCATTACCGCTGACAGTTTTACTTCAACTATTCCTCCATCCGGTGTAAATTTAATGGCATTAGATACGAGGTTCCACACGACTTGTTGAAGTCTGCTGCTATCTCCCAAAACTAATCCGACATTGGTATTAAGTTCGGTTTGAATTTGAATTGACTTGGCTTCGGCGGATAGGCGAACTGTTTCGATTGCGGCTTCGATGGTTGTTGCTAAGTTAACGGGGGCGATATTTAAAGTTAATTTGCCGCGTAAAATGCGGGAGACATCGAGTAAGTCTTCGATTAGTTGCGCTTGCAATTTGGCGTTGCGTTCGATGGTTTCTAGGGCGCTGGCTGTCTTGGTTTCGTCGAATTTGCGACTTCGCAACAATTTCGCCCATCCCATAATCGGGTTGAGCGGACTTCGCAATTCGTGGGATAATACTGCCAAAAATTCATCTTTGATCCGGTTGGCTTTCTCGGCTTCTTCCCTGGCTGTGCGTTCTCTTTCTAACAACTCGACTCGTTCGGCTTCGGCAGATTTGCGTTGGGTAATATCGCTAAACGAAATCGCGACGCCATCCCCCAATTTTACGGTCATGTTGCGGAACCAACCTTTAATGCCTTCGGCTTCGTAGTAAATTTCAATATCGTGGGGCGTTCCTGTTTCGACAACTTGCACGTAACGGTCAAACAATTCGCTATTTTCTTTATTCCCCGGCAGCACTTCCAATAGTCGCCGTCCGATTAATTTTTCAGCAGAACGTTGGAGAATTTCTACGGCTTTGGGGTTGACGTAACTCCATTCAAAATCGATAATTTCTCCGGCTTGGTTTCGCACGCTTTGCATAATGGTAAAGCCATCGAGGGATAGTTCTTGGGTGACGCGGAACCTTTCCTCGCTTTGTTTGAGTGCGGCTTCGGTGCGCTTGCGTTCGGTGATGTCTAAAAAGGCACTAACTGCGCCTCTGGGTTGTCCTTGTTCGTCATATAAAGGCGAGGCGTATCCATATAAGTTAAATTTTGCTCCATCGTCGCGCACCACATCAATTTCTGCATCGCGCACTTCTACACCATGAATCGTGGCGTATTGCAAGGGCAATTCTTCCCCCGGTAATTCTTCACCGTGACGGTAAACTTTAAACGGTGGTGGGGGAGCATTTTCTGGTGGGGTGCTGGAAGCATTCCTATCGGGGGAGATGCCTAGAATTTGAGCAAAAGCTGGGTTAATTTGGATGCGATGGCATTGAGGATCGGTAGCGATCGCAATCGATATCGGTATCACTTCAAACAAGGTTTGCAACTCGGACACGCGGTGCTGCAAGTCAAGATTGAGTGCGGCGATAATTTCTTGGTCTTGCTTTTGTCGGGTGATGTCTTCGGCGATACCAGCGGCGCGAATCACATTGCCAAATTCGTCTTTAATCGGAACTGCGCGATCGCGTATCCATCGCATTGTGCCATCGGGACGGACAACGCGATACTCAACATCGTATCCCCCAATGAGCGCGTGCTCGTAAAAAACAGTGCGAACTCGTTCCCGGTCTTCGGGATGAATCGCCTCGATCCATTCGGTAAAATTAGCGTACAAACTTTGGCAATCACGCCCCCAAATTTTTTCGTAAGCGGGAGAAACATAAATCAGTTGCTCTTGTTTTGGATCGGATATCCAAAACACATCTTGCAGGTTTTCTACCAGTTGGCGAAATCTTTCTTCACTTTGGCGCAGTGCTTGTTCAAATTGCTTGCGTTCTGTAATGTCGTAGAAAGTAGCGATCGCTGCCTCAATTTCTCCCGCACTATTGCAAATCGGTCTAGAATCAACTAGCAACGTTTTGCGACCCCCATCGGGGAACAAAACTTCTATCTCTTCAGCGATGACAATTTCTCCGGAAACGAGACTGCGCGCTAAAGGGATTTCCTCTGCGGTGTAGCGTCGTCCAGAGGGGGAAAAAAATGAGTGGGAAGGTTGAACGTAATCTGCCACCCCTTCCAGATTTAGGGAAAATCCAGCTAAAATTTGCTGTGCTTGGGCGTTTGCCAAAAACATACGACCGCTAGGCGCTTCTACCACTATCAGTCCCGCTGGCATTTGTTCGATCGTCGCTTGCAAAAGCTTTTGTTCTGACTTCAGTGCTTGCAGCAGGCGAATGCGTTCTTGTTCCGCTTGTTTATATTCTGTCAGGTCGCGGGCGATACTCAGTACCGAATTTACCGATCCATCCGGGGCAAACTCAGGTACGAGCATACAGTGATAGTGGCGCGTGCCTTTCGGGGTGGAAAACTCGAACTCGATAGTCTTTCCTTGTTTAGTATTAAAGACTTGCCGCAGGTTTTCGTCCCAAAAACTAGAAATTTTCTCTCCAAAACCCATTTCCGCATTAGTCATACCCAGGAACGCTTCTGGCGGCATTCCAGTTGCTTGCTCGACGGCGGGACATACATACACGTGACGCAAGTTTTGGTCAAAGCGAGCGATAATATCGGGCGAGTTTTCCACCAAAGCTGTCAATTCCTGCTTTTGCTGCTCAAGCGCCGCCTCTGCTTGCTTTTGGTCGTGAATATCAGTACAAGTGCCGAACCAGTTAGCAATATTACCAAGCGAGTTACGTAAGGGGACTGCCCGCGTCATGTGCCAGCGGTAAGCACCATTGCCTAGTCTGAGGCGGTATTGCGTCTCAACTGCATGACCCGTTGCCAGACCAGTTTTCCACTGGCGTAGCGTTTCTGGCAGGTCATCTGGGTGAATAGCGCGTTGCCACTCCCATCCAAAGGATGTATCCGGTGTGAGTTTGGTGGAATCGTACCAGCGCTGGTTAAAATACTCCACGAAACCATCGGCGCGGGCGAACCAAACGAGTTGCGGTATGTTCTCCGCCAGCACGCGGTAACGTTCCTCGCTCGCTTGTAACTTTTGCAAGTTAGTTTCAGCGCGCCGTTTGGCATCCCGCAACGCCGTGTTAAGCGAATTGATTAGCAGCGTTACCAATACAAAGACGCTCAACTGGATTAAGTTCGCCAGATCCATACGCGCAAAGGAATAAACTGGCGGCAGGAAGAAGTAGCTGATGGCGAGGGTAGATAATAGAGTAGCGAGCAACCCCGCCCTCATACCGCCGTAATAGGTGCTGATTGCTACCGCCGCATAAAACAGCGCGTAGATCTTGGATGAGGTGAACGGCTCTAGCAGCAGGGTGAGTAACAGCGCGAGCGCTACACTGAAAGCAGCAACGCCGTAGCACCAAAGTTGATAACGCGGTATTTTGACCATGAAAGTTGCCAAGGAATTTTATTCCCCGTAAGTCGCTAGTTTTCTTTACCTTAGATAGGTGACATATCTTTCGCAATTTACCCTAAGGCGTATTTCCCTTCTAGGGAGAGGGGAGAGTGAGAAGAATTCTTCTAAAACTTAGGGGCGACGATTCTATCACCAAAGTTTCTGCGTAGATCTCTCGTTGCCAAACCAACGATTTTTCAGAGAAACTTTGGTGATTTGCGAAACGCCTAGAAACCGGGTTTCTGCGTAGATATCTCCTTGCCAAACCGAAGATTTTTCAGAGAAACTTTGGTGATTTGCGTAAGTCCTGTCTTCCTCATCTTGCCGATCTTGCTCATCTTCTCCCCCATTTTTAAAGATGCTGTGAAGAGTACAGCGGATTGCACTCGTATGAGGTACACCTTTGTTTGTGTAGCGGCAGCAAAAATGGCAGCCGCTACACAAACAAAGCCTGAAGGCTGTACCTCACTCATTTGCAATCCGCTATAAAAACGTTGCCTCTCCCTTCTGCTTTTTTTCGTCTAAAATGTTACTTAACTTAAAAAAACGGGGAACGAAGCTACGTGGAATAAACCATTCAGCCAGGGTTACCTAACAAGCTATGACAAACACGTATGAACCTTGACACTGGTATTTCTGGGATTTTTGGGAGCGATCGCCACTCGCGCGCCTCGCTTCAGCAATATAAACAAAAAGGACATGCCGCGATTAATCTATGAAATTTCGCCAGAATAGTTTGATATTCCAATTAGTCAGTTATTATTCAGTTTTATCGCTCCTAGTTCTCGGTCTTTTGGCGACAACTGTTTATGTGCTTGCACAAAACGCCCTCGAACAATCTGTCGTCGAGCGACTCACCGTAGCCACATCCTTAAAAGAATACCAGCTCGAAGATTGGATCAAAAACCAGCGTCAAGATATTCTTTGGCTCGCCCAAGTGCCGGAAATTCAGGAACAACTGGCGATTTTGTACGTAAAAGACCAATATGACCCGGAACGGGACATAGCCTACTCGCGGCTCAGAAAAATTATATTAGATATTAGTGCAGTTAAGCCGAGCTTGCAAAGTATTTTAATAACAACTAACGGCAACATGGTCGTTTTTTCCTCAATCGATAAAACTTTAGAAGGGAAATATTTTCCATTAGAAGAACCAATAGTTTATTTTACCCGCGAGACAGCAGAAGCGGCGGCGCCGAAGTTTTATACATCGCCGCAGACTGGAGAAGCGAAGATTACATTTGCGACTGGGATATTTAACCAAGAGGGACAGAGACTGGGAGCGATCGCAGTTAATTTAGACCTAAAAGGTATCGAGGAATTAATAGGCGATCGCACAGGTTTAGGAAGGAGTGGCGAAACGTATCTAGTAGGAAAATTAGCCAACCGAAACGTTTTTATTTCAGGAAGACAGGCGGGAAGCCAAAAATTTGCTGAAGGAATTCGCAGCTTCGGTATCGACGCCGCAGTCGCAGGTTCTAGCAGTTTTGGACGCTATCAAAACTATGACGGGATTCCAGTTGTAGGCGTTTATCGCTGGCTTTCCCAGGAAAATTTAGCACTATTAGCCGAGATCGAACAAACAGAAGCCTTTGCGCCTGCCAGACAGCTAGCCAGTACTATTGTAGTAATTGGATTGGTTTTGGCTGGATTATTGCTAGTAGCAGTGTACTGGCTATCGCGCCAAATTACGCGACCGATTTTAGCCATGACTAAAACAGTAACTAAGGTAGCTGCTGGAGATCTAACTCAAACAGTTAAGGTTAAAAGAAAAGACGAATTAGGAGTTTTAGCCAAAGCTTTTAACAGTATGGCTGCTCAACTGCAAACCGCATTCGATAAATTAGAGAAATCCAACGCCGAACTAGAAATTAGAGTAGAAGAACGCACCCAACAACTCCAAGAAGCGCTAAAAATCGTCGATACTGCCAGCAAAGCCAAAAGCGAATTCCTCGCTAACATGAGTCACGAATTGCGTACTCCCCTCAACGGCATTTTGGGTTATGCCCAAATTCTCCAACGCTCAAAAACTTTGACCGAAAAAGAACAAAAAGGAGTGGGTATTATCTATCAATGCGGGACTCACTTATTAACCCTAATCGAAGATATTCTTGACCTGTCGAAAATCGAAGCCAGGAAAATGCAACTTAATCCCTCAGAAATCCATTTTCCGTCCTTTCTCCAAAGCGTTGCCGAAATCTGTCGCATTCGAGCTGAACAAAAAGGTCTGGCTTTTATTTACCAAACCGAGGGTCAACTTCCCATGGGCGTTTGTGTAGATGAAAAGCGCCTGCGACAGGTATTAATTAACTTACTAGGCAACGCCATAAAATTCACCGAAAATGGCGGAGTAACATTCAAAATTATTGAGGTAATTGGTAATGGGTCATCCCATTCCCAGGCTCCGCCTGGGAACGAGGGTAATGAAAAAGACTCTAACCAATTACCCTCGTTACCAGGCGGAGCCTGGGAACGCAATTACCAATTCCCCATCAAAAAAATTCGCTTTCAAATTGAAGATACGGGTGTAGGGATGACTGGCGAACAATTAGAAAAAATATTTTTACCCTTCGAGCAAGTGGGAGACAGCAAAAAGCAATCCGAAGGGACGGGTTTGGGATTGGCAATTAGCCAAAAAATAGTATCTTTAATGAACAGCAACTTAGAAGTGCAAAGTCACCCAGGAAAAGGGAGCATTTTTAGCTTTGATTTAGACTTGCCTTTAGCATTAAACTGGACAGAAAGTTCTCGAGTCGCGCAACAAGGAACTATTATTGGGTTTGAAGGTAAAAAGCGGAAAATTTTAGTTGTCGATGATAGATGGGAAAATCGTTCGATTTTGGTGAATTTGCTCGAACCGATTGGATTTGAATTAGTGGAAGCTAAAAACGGTGCTGAAGGTTTAGAAAAAACCTTCGAGTTTCAACCGGATTTAATTATTACCGATTTGGTGATGCCGGTGATGGATGGATTCGAGATGCTGCGACAGTTGCGACAGTTACCGCAGTTGAAGGATGTTGTTGCGATCGCTTCTTCAGCCAGCGTATTTGATACGGATCAGCACAAGAGTTTAGATGCGGGAGCAGATGAGTTTTTACCTAAACCCTTGCAAGCAGAAAAATTGCTAGAAATGCTGCGATTACACATGAAACTAACATGGGTTTACGAAGCGCGAGACCCCCTGAAAAAAATTGTTTCAGCACCCGCTGTAACCCTGAGTTCAGAAGAGATCTTACCCCCAAGCGCAGATATCTTGATGCAACTGTACGAACTTGCTAAAAAAGGAGATCTGGATGAAATCGTAGAAGCAGCTAGCCAGCTTAAACAATCTCAGCCTGAATCAATACCGTTTGCCCAAAAATTAGTTGAATTAGCCGAAAGCTTTCAGGTAAAACAAATTCAAAATTTTATTAAAAACTTTGTATCCGCTAATTAATTTGGTTAAAACAATGACAGAATTCATTTTAGTTGTAGATGACAACCCCACTAACTTATCAGTACTAACCCAAGCACTAAAATCTGCGGGGTTCAAAGTGCGGGTAGCTGTGGATGGTGAAAGTGCAATCGAACAAGTACAATATGACCAACCCGCACTCATTTTGTTGGATGTTGAAATGCCGGGGATTAATGGGTTTGAAACCTGTATCAAACTGAAATCTAACCCATCAAATTGTGACATTCCGATCGTATTTATGACAGCGCTTGCCGATAAGGAAAGTAAGCTTAAAGGGTTGTCGGTGGGAGCGGTAGATTATATCACAAAACCCTTTGAACAAGAGGAAGTATTAGCAAGAGTTAAGGTGCATTTGAAACTGCGATCCTTAACCAAAACCCTGGAAGAAAAAAATGCCGAACTCTACCAGTTGAACGAGGGATTAGAAAAACGAGTTGCCGAACGAACGGCAGAACTACAAAAAGCTCAAATTCAAATGATTCAGCAGGAAAAACTTTCTAGTTTGGGGGAATTAGTCGCTGGGGTTGCTCACGAAATTAATAATCCAATCAGCTTTATTTCTAGCAATATTGAACCGGCGAAACAATATGTAGCAGCTCTGACTAAAATCTTGCAACTTTATCAAAAAAATTATTCTCAGCCAGTCCCCGAAATTGAAAACGAATCAGACGAAGTAGACTTAGAATTTTTGCTTGAAGATCTGCCCAAAATTCTCGATTCGATGAAGTTGGGTTCCGAGCGAATTCAAAATATTTCTAACTCGTTGCGGAATTTCTCGCGCTCGGATATCACGACAAAAATCCCGGTAAATTTGCACGAGGGAATCGATAGCACTTTGTTAATTTTGCGCCATCGAATGAAAGCCTGCGGTAACCAGCCGGAAATTAAAGTCATTAAGCACTATGGTAACCTCCCCCTTGTCACCTGCTATCCCGGACAAATGAATCAGGTATTTATGAATATTTTTGCCAATGCAATTGATGCTTTGGAAGATGGTAATGGGTCATGGCATTCCCAGGCGGATCCAGGGAACGAGGGTAATGGGAAAGAAATTACTCTTGACCAATTACCCATTACCAATCACCAATTACCTACTCTTAAAATTTGCACTGAACTGAGCGATGGAAATAATGTAATAATCCGGATTGCCGATAACGGTTCGGGCATGACGGAAGAAGTAAAACAGCGGATTTTTGAGCCGATGTTTACTACCAAAACCCTAGGGAAGGGAACCGGGTTAGGATTGTCTATTTGTCGCCAAATTATCGAAGAAAAACATGGAGGGAAATTAAGCTGTATTTCAGCACCGGGAGAAGGGACGGAGTTTGTCATCAAAATACCCCTCGGCTAAATCTGCCCAAAGTATCAGATCGTAGTTGACAGAACCCCGGTTTTTCTAAAAAACCGGGGTTCTAAAGTTGCAAAGGGAAATAGACAAGGAGCGCTCCTTTAGTTTAATCAGATATGGTGGAAGTAATTTACAAAACAAATTTGGACAATGTTGATTGGCATCAGATGAAATCAGTGCTACGCGCCGATGCATTTGATAATGGACGAACCGCCGCTCAACTCAAAAAGTCATTTGAAAATAGCTACGCTACTTGTATTGCCTATGCAGATAATCAAATTATTGGCACAGCTCGTGTTTTGTCTGATGGTGTCTGCAATGCTTATATTGTTGATGTCTGGACACTTACTATCTATCGCCGTCAGGGAATTGCACGCACAATGATGCAAATCCTTTTAGACAAATTAAACGGACAACATGTATATTTATTTACAGATGATGCGCCTGAATTTTACAAAAAAATTGGCTTTACCGAACAGCCCGTTGGTATGGCTCAGGTTATTGGTAAATGGCTGGTTAACGAATAGATAATTAAATTTGGAGTTTTATTTAACGCAAGTTGCTGGTTATAAACAAGGACCTTGCTAATTGCTAATTGCTAATAGAGGATTTTTACCAATCTCGCCATTAGCCATTAGCCATTAGCCGCTGTGAAAGAGATAACTAGCAACTTGGGTTATTTATTACTCCGATTGACAGATTTATTTAACAGCAGGCTGTAACCCTGGTAGGATGAGAAACCACGATACGGGCGCTAATTTGAAAGCATAATTTTCACTTAGAGCATCAAAATAATAGGGGGAAAACAATGGCTCAACTCAACCCAGTTCAACTACAAAAGCACCTAAAAGGGGTTGACTATCCAGCTAGAAAGCAAGATTTAATCGACCACGTCAGGCAAAAAGGTGCTGATGAAGCAGCCATCTCAGCATTAGAGAAATTACCAGATCGGGAGTTTAAAAATCCCATTGAAGTAAGCCAAGCTATTGCCGATCTCAAATAGGAAAGTGAGCAGGTGTGCAGAGGGGCCCAGGGGCCCAGGGGCCCAGGGGCACAGAGAAATTTGAATCTATATTCCCCTGGAGCTCCCCATCTCCCCATCTCCCCATCTCCCCATCTCCAGATCTCACCTGCTCACCAGCTCACCCGCTCCCTTTCTCAACGCTTGAGAAACAAATAATAAAGCTGTCCGTTTCCGACAGTAACTCCGGCGCGATCGCCTGCTATTTGACCGCTACCTAAAAAATAATCTACTCGCCCTGGGCCTCGAATTGCGCCTCCCGTATCTTGGTCGAGTACGTAACGGCTAACGGTTCGCTGTTCCATCTGACCTGTAGCATTAACATAGGGAATTTGGGCGTGAATTAGCGCTAAAGCACCGGGTGGCATTAAAGATTTATCCGTAGCAATTGAACGCTCTGCTGTCACCGGAACGTGAATGCTTCCCATCGCCGGAAGACCGTGGTTTTCTTGGAAAAAAACAAAGCTGCGATCGCGCGGAATATAGATATCCAATTCCTCTGGATGTTGTTGGAAATATTGCAGAATTATCGGCAGCGTTACCCCTTGTTCTGGTAACTTTTTATCGTCGATTAACGATCGTCCCAAACTGGTATAATTATAAGCAGTATTTCCCGCATATCCTACCGTCGTTTGAGTGCCATCGGTGAGTTGAAGTCGAGCCGAACCTTGGATTTGAATTTGATAAGGTTCCAAGCGATCCTTGAACCAAAATAACTGCAATCCCCGCAACTTTCCTTGGTCAGCTTGCAAACCATCTTTTCCTTCTAATTGTTCGCGGGTAGGATGGGGTCTACGCCAAGATTTTAAATCGGGGGGTAATCGATAAATCGGATAGCGATATTCTGGCGTAGGAACGCGACTAGCAGCATAAATTGGTTCAAAATAAGCGGTGAATAAAACATTACCAAATCCGTCTCTGCCGATGGATTGGTAAATATCAAACTCGCGGTAAATTGCGGCTTGAAGTTCTGCGGGCGATCGCGACTCAATTACAAGTTGTTGAAATCGCCTCAAACTGCGGAGGGCGCGTTCGCGCGTAATTCCAGGCACGCGGTAGCGGCGATAAGCAGCGGCAGCTTCCGTAGTTTGCAAGTAACGCAAACTTTGATTAATTGATTGGAGAAGCGCTTCTTTATCCCCAGTTTTACCGTTTTGTTCCCACAATTGCTCGTCAAAACCCCAGCGCCTAGACTGACAGCAAACTGTAAAAGCTGACTCTTTTACGGGTAACAACGGCGTCCAATTTGGCGCGGGTAACTCGAAAATAGGTACGTCAGATTGCGGGATGGAGACGGAAGTATCCACCTGGTTTTGCGCTACGGGTAAGGCATCTAGCCGAGTCAGCGTGCATCCTTTGAGAGCGACTAACACCGCTCCTAAGCTGAGGGTGATGATAGCAAGTTTCCTTCTCATAACAGTGAGTATCTATGCCTGAAGGGCGATGACTTTAGTTTAGTACTTAATTAAAAAAGCCGCGTTTTTTAAATAATACATCTGCAATTTTCTGAAACGCCACCAGCCCCCAGGCTAAAGCCTCTTGCTCACAAACAGAGCAACACCTTCGTGGGCTAAAATTCTTGCAGGCTGCGAAGGCAGCCTTTGTTTGTATAGCCACACCCTTAAGGGTGTCGGATGCAAGGCGAAGGTATTGTGAAAGAAACCCGGTTTCTTTGACAAATCCGCCTTGGGACGCACGATAAACTCGCGGACGCAACGCTAACACTAGATCGGAAGCTCAAATAGGTAAAATGCGTATTTTCTTTTGGGTGACTTTATCTGGCAAAGAAACAAAGGGCGATCCGAAAAATAGTTTGTTTGGAAGAGATCGATCAAGAAACCTGGTTTCTTTTCTTGGTTGTAGCAGCGATTTCGCTGCTGTTGCAACCTGCTATTGATTTTCACGAGTTCGGGTTATAATCGTGAATAACCTTATGGGACAGAGTTCGAGAAAACAACTTATGTGTAGCGCTTTGAAAGGAGTATTTTCTAACTATTCTACCATTTCAAACAGTATCGTAGAAAAGACTAGGGAAAGAGAAGAAGCACTGAGATTAGCAGATGGTACCTCTTACTCGCGTTTTTTTATCCATCCTACTCCCACAGATAAAGTTATTTTATTTTTCCACGGATTCACCGCCGTTCCCCAGCAATTTGTTCCGATTGGAGAAGCTTTTTTTCAGGCGGGATACAATGTGTTAATTCCGCGTTTACCCGGTCATGGAGTTGCAGGCAATTGGGAGCAAAAAAATCCGCCGCCCCTACCAGAAAATCGGGTAACTTATCAGGAATTCGGGCTTGAGTGGCTGGATAAAGCGCGGTTTTTTGGAGAAAAAGTCGTGGTGGGCGGGTTATCAGGTGGCAGCACTTTAGCCGCTTGGTTAGCACTAGAACGCCCTGAAAAAATTGACCGGGGTTTGATATTTGCTCCCTATTTAAGCAATACTAACAAGTTAGTAGATTTGGTAGTGCGATTGTTCAATATTTACTTTAAGTGGAAAACGCCGCCAGGAGCGGTTAATTATGGTTATGAAGGCTTTTACATGCCAGCGTTGCGCTTGTTTTTAGACATGGGAGATGAAGTACTCCAACGCGCCAAAACTAGCCCTGCTGCACCAATGTTAATTGTATCGAGCGAATGCGATCGCGCCGTAGGCAGACGCGAACCTCAAAAGTTATTCAAAGCTGTAGTAAAATTTCAACCAAAATGTCAGTATATCGGCTTTGAAAAGGCGTTAAATATCCCTCACAACATGATGACCAAAGAGGAGGGAAATCAGCGTCAAGATTTAGTTATTTCTCTGGCATTAGACTATGTTGGTAATTGGTAATTGCTAATTGCTAATTGCTAATTGCTAATTGCTAATAGGTAATTGGTAGTAGTTTTTATTACCTATTACCCATGACCAATTACCAATTACCCATTTACATTTCGTATTCTTTAATGCGGGGAAGCAGTCCAAATAAAGTTAGTAACGCGATTGAAGCCGTTGCGACTGGGGCAATAATCTCGAAGTTTTGTACATCTTTGAAACCTTTAGCGATCGCAACATCAAATTGTTCCTGATTAACATCGAGGAATTTTTGATGGGCAGCTTTAAACTGCTCAAATGCCCAGTTTGACTGTCCTGGTTTATACCCGGTACAAAGCGTTATAGCTTCGGCACGCTTGCCACTTTCTTGCAGTTGGCGGATCTGTTTATCTAGTTTAAAATAAGTGTCGAAAGTATTGATGAGCGTAGCTACCGCCACTTTTTTTTCTCCTTCAAAGGTGATATTATTCAACGCATCAGCCATCAACCCAGTCACACCCCAAACTTTCTCACCCTTCAAGACTGTGGTAGCAAGGGTTTCAAATGTCTGATTGTTGGGCAATTTGGCAATTTGATCGACCTTGTCGAAGAAAGCTTGTTCGTGAATTGCTGCACGAGTTGTATCGAGCAAATAACGACTTTCGGCGGCGTTAGCACTATAGGCAATCGAGCGACTTTGTCGTAGCACGTATAAGGACTTGAAAGAATCCTGTTTTGCGACTTTTAGGTGGTGGGATGAAGCCAACAATGCCTGTATTGTATAACCAAGGAAAATGAAAGCGATCGCACTCGCCGCCAGCAACATTGGGTTCAGAATGCGCCGCATCCGGTATTTGAGAAATAGCTGAATTCCCACCAGCGTACCTATTAAAAGCAAACCGGAGATGATGACAAAAAAGAGCGATCTTCCAACAGCAAACTGATCCCTATCGTAGGATTTATCTAACTGTTCCAAATTTACCTTAGCTAGTTCATCCGCTGCTGGCAAAAGCGTTTTATCCATAATTTCAGCAGCTTCGCGATAAGCAGTTATCACCCCATTTGTATCGCCGCTGGCATTGAAGTCCCGCGCCTGCTGAATCTTCTCCATGTATCTGCCTACCCCATCAACAATCGTTTGGATAGGAATTTTTTCCGCATCGCCGTAGGTAATATTTGAGGCAACATCAACCAGCAGTCCGGATAGTTTTTGGCGTCGTTCGTTGTAACCTTTAATTGCTTCTGGGTTTTGTCCTGGTTTGACCAGCAATTCGTTAGCAGCGTTGGCATCCATATCCGCCAAACTATCCTTAATTCGGATAGCATTAAGGATACTCGGTGCCGCGTCTTTCCCCACTGTTTGGATAGCATGTCGCTGCCCTTGAACGCCGGAAATTGTCGCAATTAAAAGCAGCAAACTTGTCCCCCAACTGAGATATAACCCACCTTTAAGCAGTTGCGGCGTATTGAATTTGGCAATTATATTTGTGGGTTGCTGTGCCTGTTTTGAAATTGCAGTTGTTTTCATAATTGGTAATTGGTAATTGGTAATTGGTAATTGGTGATTGGTGATTGGTGATTGGTAATTGGTGATTGGTGAAAAGGGCAGGTTTTATTAAATAGTAGGTATTAAATATATTTTTACTATTACTTATTGCCTATTACCCATTACCTATTACCCATTATCCATTAGCCACTTTCACCTTTATTTTCGTCCAATGTCCTAGCGTGAATTCATCGCCATCTTTTATTGGTGTATCTACCATGGTTTGCAATTCCACACCGTTTAGTTTCGTCCCGTTTGATGAACCGATATCGCGCAATATAAAATTTCCGTCAGATTGTCGGATAATTAAAGCGTGGCGGTGGGAAACTGCATCGTCAAAATTTAAGGGAATATCTGGATAAATTCCCCGCATTTCGCTGCGGCGTCCGATCAAATTGCTTTCTCGATCTAGTTTGAAAGTAATAGGCGGTTGATTGGTAGGCGCTGGCGGACTTTCCGGACTGCTTAAAGATGGATCTATGGTAACAATAATTTCACAGGCAACCGCAGTTTGTCTGTTGGTTGGGGCAGAGTCAAAGTTAGAGGTTAGCGGTTGAGAAGCTGGTGTTGGGATATCAATTTTATTGATATTCGCAACGGGAGTAATTGGCACTTCTCCACGCGCCCCAGTCGCGAAATTGTAACCGCAAATTTCGCAAAAATTGCCGCTGTCCGGTTCGTGGGTTGTGCTGCATTCAGGGCAGTTTATGATAGCTTTGGCGGTTTGGGTTACAGTTGCAGCAACTGCATTTTTCACCGCTGAAACTTCAGAGATGCCTTGAATTTTAGCACCGCATTCGGAACAGTAATCTGGTTCGCTTGATAAGTGACCTTTTGGACATTTGTAGGTAAACATATTTGGTTTTGCACTTGATAGTGCCCTTACCTAAATCGGGCTAGTAGCTCAAACCCGTTAAAACGGGTTAGTATTTAACTCGTTCCAAGGCTCCAGCCTTGGAACGCCTACCTAAAGGCTCTGCCTTTAGAAATAACAAGCAGCAGAGCCGCCTGGGAGAGCATTTCCAGGTGGAACCTGGAAACGAGAGAAACGAGAGAACAAGCGGCAGAGCCGCCTGGGAGAGCATTTCCAGGTGGAACCTGGAAACGAGAGAACGAGAGAAAAGAGAGAAAAGAGAGAACGAGAAAATTATGATTTAGGAATGCGAGTGGTTTTAGTAGAACGAGTCTCCAATGCCATCGCATCTTCTTTAGCAACATCTCTTTTGATCTTGACCGTACCCGTCGCCGCATCTTCAATATCGACGACTTTTCTTAACAGTTTGGCAGTAGCTTCGTTACCCGACTGGTGGGCAAGTTTTACTGCTTTTCCTAACTTGGCAGTAGCGACTTCAATATCGCCTCTGTCTCTTGCTTCTAATCCTTCTTGAATTGATTGAGCGAGTTCTGCTTGTCCGGTATAGTGGGCAACTCTCCGGTCAATTTTAGTTGATTTAGCATCATCATCTGTCCAAATTGCCAAGATTCTTGCTTCGGCAACTTTGGTTTCTACTCCGTTTAAAGTGTAAATTAGACTGGCGCGACCTGCTAACATTTCATCGCCCACATTACCCGGTTTAACTTGAATGGAAAAATGATAGTCGCGGGATTCATTTTTTCCCCATGCACCTGTCGGATAGTCGCCAACTTGTGGTTTGACGAGTTTGGCGCGGTAGGTGAGGTCTACAATTTCTGGACTAACTTGTTTGCAGAATTTCACCGTCGCACCTTGCGGCGTCCACAAGCGCAAAGCAACATCGCTCACATCTTTGCTCATTGCTTTGCTTAAAATTCCCCGAAAGTCTGCTTCAATCATCGCCGCGTTGGGAATAATATCGGTAGTTCCTAACAGTTTATTAGATATCTGTTGTAACTGTTTGACTCGCCAATCGGTTCCTACCCCGCGACAATCGCATTGAAAAATGCCTTCGCATTGTTGTAAAACGGTTTTGATTCGCTGTTCGTCGGAGTCGTCATTTTGTCCGTCGGTTAGTAATAGCGCTTGACGGATGGCGTTGGGCATTTTTTGGAATTGTTGCAGCGCTTCGGATAACCAAGTAGAAATCACCGTACCACCGTTAGCAGAAATTTTTTTGATTTCTGCGATCGCTCGATTTTTATTCTCTCCTGTCGCCTTCAACATCGGGAAAACTAGACGGGCGCTACTCGCTCCGGTGACAATAAAAAAGTAAGCATTATCGGGCAGCAAATTCACAATTTTTGCCATTGCACCCTTCGCCGCCTGTATCTTTTCACCCCCCATAGATCCAGAAGTATCGCAGATAATCCCGAATAATCTTTCCCCCGCAGGAGTTGAAATTACCCCTTCGCCACCTGCGACTGTAACAGTCATAATCGCATGAACTTCTTTAGCACCCTGGGGTAAATATTGGTTTTGGAATACTTCGGCTTTAAATTGGCTAGACATAGGATTTTTTTTCAGTTTATTTTGGTGAAAATTGGTAGTTTGCTCATAAAGAAAGTAAGGCGACGGTGATATTATCGTGTCCGCCTTTCCTGCGCGCAAACTCGACTAAACTACGGGAAATCTCAACTGCATCTTTGTCCGATTTTTCCTTGACAAGATGCGCAATTTGTGAAGGGTCGGGGGCGTAATGCCACATGCCATCAGTACACAGTAGCAAATATCCAGAACCTGGAATATCAAAATGCACAATCGATGGATGCCAATTGTCTCCTATATCCACACCTAGCCATCGAGTAATTGCATGAGCTTCTGGATATTTTCTCGCTTCAATTTCGCTCATTTTTCCCGATGAAACGATATTGTAAAGCCAAGAATCATCCTTTGTTAATTGCTGAGAACCTTGGGGAGAAATCCAATAGGCGCGACTGTCACCCAGCCAAGCAATTGTAGCCATTTTATCAACAACAACGGCAGCAACAATGGTGGTTGAAGGCGGGTCTGTATCTCCACCATTTGTATAGGGAATATCGCAAACAGATAGCAATGCTTCGCCAACGGCAATTTTCATCGCTTCTTGCGGTTTTACCGCGCCTTTTTGAATCGCAGCACATAGGGCAAATGATGCTTTTTCCGCAGCGACTTTAGCTGCTAATTCAGGTTTTTGCGAACTAGAAACTCCATCGCAAACAACTAAGACGTAGGCGTTTTTTCCGTCAACTTTGGCACAAGCTAGGTAATCTTCGTTTTGCTGGTGTCTGAGTCCTCTGTCGCTGATTCCTGCTAGGTTAGATTGGATGGTAATTTCTAGGCGATCGCATGTCTGCATTTCTCGCCTAAATCCGCAATTAGAACAGTATCCTTCCGCATCAATTGCTTCTACACCTGCGCCGCATTTCTCACATCTATCCCCTGCATTCGGAATAGTTACAGCTAGGGGTGTGCCGCATTCTTCGCAGAAGCGATCGCCTATCGTTACTTTAGTACCGCAATTTGGACATTGCATAGTGGTAATTGGTAATTGGTAATTGGTAATTGGTAATTGGTAATTGCTCATGGTTGTAAGTTTAATTAGAAACTAAATTAATTAGAATTCTCAACAGTTGATCTACGGGTGGAATTGCGATCGCTGTCAGCCATAATTTTTACGCTCAAGTTCAAAGCGGATAACTCCAGGTTCCCATCCTTCTCCAATATAGACAAAATTACACTTTTCCAGCAATCTTTGCGAAGCTTTAAGTTCTGGTAAAGTTTCGGCGATCGCTCGTTTCACTTCTGCATGTTCAAACGCCCAATTAAGCAGGGCTTTTATGGCTTCTGTCCCGTATCCTTTGTTTTGATATTCTGGTATAATTGAATAGCCAATTTCTACCGTAACATCAGGATTAGGTCGCCCTTTAAAGCCACCGTTACCGATAGCAATCCGTTCGTTTGTCACCGGATCGTTCAGCAAGAAATACCAACCCAACCAGCCACCTTGATCCGAATTTTCTTGGCATTTTTCTAAGAACCATAATAGGCTTTGTTCGTCGTTGAATGGTGGAGGCCAATTGTCTGGAACTCGCCCGTCGAGGAGGTGGGAGAATTGGGAGCGATCGCTCATTTCTGCCTGCACAATTTCTAAGGTGAAAGGAATCAATTCTAATCGTTTGGTTTTGATTCTAAGGTTTGACATGGTAATTGGTAATGGGTAATTGGTAATGGGTAATTGGTCAGACGGGGGCGGGTTTAAATAAACTGTCGATTATTGCCTAAATTGTTGGTAAAACCCGCCCCTACATAGACTAAAATAAGGTTTTGGGACGCACTCTGTTTGCTTCATCTACCAAGCGGATTTTTTCATCTCCGGTTGTGAGATGCGCCATCGCGCGCAAGGCTTTTTCTAGTCCTTTTCTTAGATTCACTTCCTCTAGAGTCTGTCCCAGAATGGCGATAGAAGAATTTGGCGAAAGTGCGGCGGATGTGACCAGGTTTAAGGCGGTTTCCAACACTTGTTTGGTGAGGCGATAGCGATCCATTCCTTCTAAGGTTAGCGCCTCTATTGCTGTCGATGCTTCTTTAAGTTCTTTGGCACCGGGTACGGATCGTTCGGTATTAATTAAAGTGCGGGCAATTTCTATACGCGATCGCGCATACATATTAGATGTTTGCGGCACTCGTTCTAACGCCGCTACCGCACCTTTTCGATCTCCCGTTTTACCCAAGCAACGTGCCAAACCAAACGCAGCAGAAACATAACTCGGATCTGTCCGCGATACCAAGTCATACATCCCAATTGCCAGTTTATAATTCTGCGTCAATTCTGCCGCCAAACCGAGTGCTAATTTGGGAACTAATTCCCCCGGTAAGTCAAAATAAACTTGATCGAATGTTGCCTGCGCTTGATGCGGTTTCTCCTGCGCCATAAAACTGCGTCCCCGATACCATAATACTCGCCAGTCCCAGGCATCTATTGCTTCAACTTGCGCCAATATTTCTTCGACCTCTTTATCAGCGCCAGTATCGATTAAGCTATTCGCTAATCGCAGCAGCGCTTCTTTGGAATTGGGGTATAGCTGAACGACTTGTTTTAAACTCGCAACGCGCTTATTTGGATCGGAAATAGCACTCGCATTCATCACCGCATTGCAACCGGGATCGGATGTATCCAAAATCGGAATTGGCAACTGGCGGTAATCGGGTTTAATCGGTTCAAAGTCGCCGTTGGTAGTAAGTGCCAGCATATCGCCGCTGAAAATATTGCTAGCAGATGGACGGGGAGTATTGGTTTCAATTGCCACAATTTCCCGCAACACCCCCAGCAATTGATCCGCCATTTCATCCGCAGATTGGAAACGGTCATCTGGATTTTCTGCCGTCGCTTTCAGCAAAAATCGATAAAGGGATTCTTGCTTAGCAAATAGCGCATCTTCTTGCGGACTGGGGAGGGTGTAGAGATGTTCTTTACTAAACCCTGGAATGTTGGTTAGTAAAACTGCTAAAGTTCTGCCAATTGTAAACAAATCCGAGACAACAGTTGGTCCTTCTCCTGCTTCCGGTGCGCTGTAACCAACGGTTCCGTAAATATCGCCATGCGGGTCATCAATTCGCCGCACACCTCCCATATCAATTAATTTAACGTCGTGACCTTCTAACATGACGTTATCCGGCTTAAAGTCGCAGTAAACTAAGCCTTGGGAATGCAAATAGGAAAACGCGCCTAAGATGCGGTGAATGTATGCGATCGCTTCCGCAATTGGCAATACTCCTCTTTCTTTTCTGATCTCTTTTAAAGTTTTACCGCCGACATATTCCATGACGATAAAACCTTCGTTATTGTGTTTAACAAAGTTATAAATCCCGACAATATTGGCATGTTTAACCGATGCCAAAAATTGCCTTTCTGCCACTGCAACTGCTGCACTCGCTGCGTCTTCAGTATTCAGCAGTCCTTTTAATACCACATAACGCGATAAAGTTTGGTCAAAACCGAGATAGATCCATCCCAGTCCACCGTATGCGATCGCACCTTTCACTTCATATTGTCCCGCCACCAAATCTCCGGGGTAAAGTGTCGGAATAAACGAATATTTTGTCCCGCATTTAGAACAAAAACCCCTTTCTCGTTTCAACGGGTTATTGCAATTTGCACAAAACCGTTTGTTCTCCGGAACTTTAGGATCTACAAGAATCGCTTTTTCCGGTTCAGTTGAAGGTAATTCCGGAATCGATACGAGTCCCGCACCCAATTGTCTGCGGCTACTTCTGCTAGTACTGCTGCTAGTTCGTCGCGAACCTTTAGAACGGTTTGTCAGTGGCGATGAACCCGTCCCCGTAGTAATGCTGGCGCTTTGTCTTGTGCTATTTAGTACCGCCGCTTGGAATGTTTCTACCGTTTTTAATTCAGCCATTCCGCATACATCGCAATAGCCATCTTCGATAGTGCCAGTGCAGCTTTTTCTCTTACACTTTTCGCCGTTCATTTGACTTTTCCTTAAGAAAATTTCATTTAAATTCCAGCGCTTAAGCGATTAGCTCAATGATAGATAATCTGTTGGCGATCGCTGTTTCTTAACCTTTATCAATTTTTGTAACAGTTGCCGTAACATATAGCCACGCTCTCGCCGTCATCGAGACAGGGTATTGCCTAGTAATACCACAATGCGAGCGCTTGCCATTCCAGAAAAATCCGAGCAAATCTTCTTCTTTAATTTATAATTTATCCTCATGGGGTACAATCCTGAGATCAAAGCACTCAAGCATCACCCTGATAGACTTTCCAGCGATATAATAAAGCATGACACCCCAACAGAAGTTTGAAATCATCTTCACTCGTCCAGTCATCCAGCATTTAGCAGCAATTGACCGCAAGTATCATTCACTAATTCGCAGCACAATTGAGGAGAAGTTAAGCTATGAACCAGAGGTAGAAACTCGCAACCGAAAACCATTGCGACCCCCTTCACAATTAAGTGCTACTTGGGAGTTACGGCTGGGTTCTAATAATGAGTTTCGGGTATTTTACGATACTAACCCTGATGAGTATGAAGTTTACATTTTAGGAATTGGGGTAAAAGTAGGAAATCAGTTATTTATAGCCGGAGAGGAATGTCAACCATGAAAATTATATCGATTGAGGAAATCAAGGCAAATTTTGAGTCTTACCTGAAACAATCTCCAAACGAGCCAATCGTGATTACAGAAAATGGGTATCCGATAGCAGCGATTAATTTAATTGTAGATCCAGAGGAGCTAGAGCGTTTATTATTAGCTCAAAATCCTAAATTTAATCAAATATTAGAAAATTCTAGGCGAAGCCTTAAAGAAGAAGGCGGGCTAAAGTCTGATGAATTTTGGAAATTAGTTGATGAATCATCAACCCAAGAATCAGAACGATGAGCGAACTTTATTACCTTTTGCAAAGACTCACTCTAACTCCTGTTCAATATTATCCCATTTCAACCAACCTGCACGTTATAGGCTAGATTCATTTCTAGCCCTAGTTAAGTTTGTGTTGAAAATTCCTCTGGGTCAATTCCCCAATTCACCCATCTGATTGCTTCCCTCGCAGATTCCACATCCGGCGGGACGCGCAAAGCGTGAATGTATCCCGTACTCGGACAAATCATTTTTAACAGATAAATCGGTTCTACATCGACATTTAAATCAATTTTTAACAAAGTGTATTCTTGCCAATTATCTAATTCAGTTGCTTGCAATTCCTGACAAATTCTGGCGTAACCAATGCCCTGAATTAACACTCGTCGCAGTTCTGCGTTATTTTCAGATAATAGCCACTCTGCTTGCCATTGGTTCGGGTGAATTTTTCCGTATTTTTCTGGTAATCTTACGCCATGATAAGCATACACGCTGAAACCATCAGCAAATTGAATCGCGGGTGCCCCTTCTGCGTGCAAGCGTTGTTGGTTATCGAAAGAGAGAATTCGCGGGCGATCGCATACTAGGCAAGTTTCTTTATACGGAAAAATCATAGAACCACAGTTTTGTGCTAAAAACTGAAGTGTATCCCACACACTTGGATCGTAAGGTAAATTCAGAACGGAAATACAATAATCAAACTTAGTGCTAGCAAGTAGTAATGAATTGATATCAATATAGGTACGACCAAAATGAAACAGTCGCTCTAGCTGCATAAATAATTCATACCACAGGCCGTAACCCAATTGATTTCTTAGTTCTTCCCCTAGTTGACGATACAGCTCTCTCAGCCATAAACTCTCTGATGAAGACTCGGATAATGAGCGAAATTTGTTTTCTATTTCCAGGACTTTAAGCCGTTCTTCTTCTTGCTGAGACCAAGAAAATTTGGAATTTTTTTTAGATAAGCTCTTTTGTTGTCTTAATGCTTGTATTAATAAAGTCTCTGAAGGTACTTTTAGTTTTTCCTCTAACTCCTTTACTAAGCTTTTCTGTAATACTAAACCTTGCTGCTGCCTTTCCAGATGGTGATCTAGTTTGCTCAGAAGTTCTCGTTCTCGTTCATTTTTATTTTTTCTTTTCTTTAGTTCCTGGTAGAGTAAACCTAGAAAAGCTTGATTGTAATAGCGGTGAGGACTCTCAATAAAAATAACTTCAGGCTCCTCTTTACCAACTAATGTGTATAACGATTTTACTGCCTCATAAATTTTTTTACGGTCAATTGGTTCTGTGTATAGGACTAGGCTGCCCCACTTTTCCCAATAAACTGGAATCAGTGCTTCTTGCTCAGGTGTCAGAATTTCAATTTGTGGCATATTCTCTACCTTCTCTGTCAGTTACTTCCAAACGCCTCTCTCTCGCCCCCTCCCGCCCGGAAATAAATTTCCCGATTGTAGAGACGTTACATGTAACGTCTCTACAATTTACATGTAACGTCTCTACAATTTACATGTAACGTCTCTACAATTTACATGTAACGTCTCTACAATTTACATGTAACGTCTCTACAATTTACATGTAACGTCTCTAGAATTTGGTTAAAACTGAGATCTGGCACCAATGTCAATCAGCTATGGCGGTCATTGTCTTTGACGCTCCCCATGCATAAATGCAAGGGGATTCTCTAAGAGTTTCTGCCGTATCTCTTAGATTTCCGACTGTCGGCAGTTGTGTACGCAGTTGTATCAAAGAGAGACAACTGAACACCCAACTGCTCAGAGGCATGGTTCCTACGCTCAGCACGTTGTACTGATAATCTCGTAGGCGTGACTTTCCGAGAGTCCCTCGGTAGAGTCTTTCTTATTTTTTGTGGGAAGACTAGCCCCACTCTCTTCCCGACCGTTCGAGAAGCTTTAGTGTCTGCGTGGTCTGTATAGTTGCAGTTTACACACAGAAATTTTTCGCCATCACGGTTGCTTTTGTCGATGTGATGGCACTTTGGACACTCTTGACTGCTGTGTTTGGGATTGACTTTGACTACTGGTTTTCCCGCTTTTAAGGCAAGCCAAGCAATCTTATTGAACAGGTCGTTCCATCCGCAGTCTAAAATGACTTTGTTTAAGCCTGTTTTGGCTTTGGCTCCATTCTTTTTGTAGCCACCTTTCCCATCATGTTTGGGCTTGGCACGCTTGACCATGTTGCGGACGTTAAGGTCTTCGTGTCCAATCACGTCTGCTGTGTTGACAATCTTTTGCGCTGCTTGCCAGTTGCGTCCATCCCGCTCTTGGGCTATTTCATGCTGCATCTTGGCAACACGTTGATATGCCTTTTTACGGTTCTTAGAGCCTTTAAGCTTCCGGCTTGCAGCACGTTGACGCATTTCTAGGCGTCGTGCAGTTCTCTTATTAGTAGCTGGACGGGTATTCTCGATGAAGCTACCATCCGACAGGGCAACTAGCTTGTTGACTCCGACATCAATGCCGACAACGGATTTAGCGTTTTCTAGCTTTTTGGTTTCTGGTAGGTCGGGAACCTCAAATAGTGCTGATATGTACCAGTTGCCGCCTTCACGCTTGACAGTACATGTTCCAAATCTCTCAATGCCGCTTAAATCACGGCTATTATGAATCTTGACATCACCGATGCCAGGAAGATAGATGGTAGCATAGTTGTCTCTAGCGTCCCTGACGAGTACTCTGCCAGTTTTGAACTCGAAAGAATCAAGCCTCTTTATGTATTGAGGAAAGCCACGCCCATGCTTCCAGAAATTAGAGTACGCTGTATCTAGCTTAGCTAGATTGGTTTGCAATACACACGAATCTATCTCGGCAAAGTTAGCGCGAGTTTGTCTCAACTCGGTTGTGATTTTGGATTGGATGCCACTTGCTGAATCCCATCCAACAATGCCCGTCGTCTTGTTAGCCTTTTTGGCAACGTTCAAGTCTTGAGGAACTACGCCATGCTTGAGAACAGGGCAAGTTAAAGGGCAGCTTGACCCATACTCTGTTTTGGTTTCGATGTCGCAGAACGACCCAAAAGCATAAACAATTTGGGTATCAATGTTTTGGTTGTTGGTGTTGTAGCCTGTTTCTCGTTCCCGCAAGGCAAAGTTACGATGCTTCCTCAAAGTGTCAAGGTGACGTGACATCATTTGGTCTTGCGTCTTGGTTGCCTTGATGCAAGAAGTTCCATCTTACTTGCACTTGCCTGAACCTCCTTGTTATTTGCTAGACTAAATATAGTATATACACAATATCTAAAAATGGCAACTAAAAAGCGATTAAGAAATGTACCAATTTTGCATGATCAAGTAAAGGAAAGGCATCAAATAGTGGTAACGCCTACGGCTTGGGAGAATATGAGGCGAGAAGCCGAAAAGCGGAAAATTAGTATCAGCGAACTAATTGAGGAGTTTGCACGGGGAATAAATTCCCCTACGGGCTTACCCCATCCCTAAAGGGTAGGGGCTTGCGCCCTATGATTTTCGGTCAACGCTAGAATCAGCTTTTCAGGCGGCACTCAATGCCCACCCTACAAAAAACACCTTGTTGAGAATGGTGCCAGATCTCAGTTAGATCGAACTCAGGTAAGGGTGGGGTGGCAGCGATGGTGCTTGCCTGAGTTGAAACCAGGAATGCTAGCTGTTCTCCATCCGTTGTGCGCATCAGGATACTAATGCCTGAAAGCCTCCTGACATACATAAATGTCAGGAGGCTTTCATTCAACAGAATCGAGTTGTTATATCATGTCCGGTAGCAACGGTTGTGTAACTGCTAATAGCTAATCCCTAATCGCTGCTCTGGAGGCAATTGACAATTAGCAATTAGCAATTAGCAATTAGCCATCCCACTACCGATACCTAAGGACATGATATTATCTGTGCAATCTAAGCAATCACCTCAAAATTGGAGGCAGACAGCGTTGGTTTATTGTTTAACTGGGCAATTTGTAAAGCCGTTCCAGAACCAGATCCATCTGCATCAAAGAAGAGAGCGCCTGAGGTGCTGTTGTAGATAAATCGTGTCCCGCTGTTAATAGAACCAGTTGTCGTTGCAAACAACGCGCTAGACAGTTGATTATTGACACCAGTGGTCAACGGCCCGAAATCCGATTGCGATACTAGAAGAGTGTCCGCCTGACCACCATTGAAGTCGGTGATGATATCGGATCCTGTTGTTCTGGTTCCAGCCAGATCGAAGCGATCTTTGCCATTTCCACCCGTTAGGGTATCTTGACCTGACCCACCAACAAGGATGTCTCCGCCATTTCCACCGCTGAGGCTGTCTGCGCCATCGCCACCCAACAGGATGTCATCCTCATTCAAACCATCAAGGGTATCGTTTCCAGCGTAGCCCACAAGAATATCTTTGTTGGTGGTGCCATTGAGGGTGTTGGCTGACCCATTGCCAGCAATAATGTTTGACGCTGCGGACAGTGGACTGGTGTTACCTGCTACGTCTGTAGCTTTGGTAGTGACGCTAAAGGTGCCATCGACAAGACTGCTTGTGTCGAAGCTCCAACTGCCAGCGTTACTAACAGCCGTTCCCAAAGCAGTGGTGCCACTGGAGATGGTAACAGTGCTACCTGCTTCAGCCGTACCTGTTAGCCTGAGCGTGGTATCGCTAACAATTGCATAGCTGTTGATGGTGGGAGCAGTTGGTGCCAACGTATCTAAAGTGAAGTTGAAGGCAGTTGAATTAGCAGAGGTGTTACCTGCTACATCTGTTTGGCGCGCGATCGCACTCTTGGCACCATCGCCAGTCAGGGTGAAGCTGGTACCTGTGCCAGCGGTCCAATTTGAACCATTGTCCGTGCTGTACTCCCATGTGGCACCGCTTTCCAAACCAGCGACATTCACCACCCCGGAGTTGGTGATGCTGTCGCTATTCGAGCTACCTGAGTCAGTTGCCAGTGCTAAGCTCAGGACAGTCGGAGCAACGGTGTCGATCAGAACTGAACTAGTATTCGAGTTGCTGCTATTCCCGGCGGTATCGGTCACTACTGCCCGGAATTGGTAACCACCATCTGCCAAACTGGTTTGGGCGGCGGTGGTGCTAGTCCAAGTGCTGCCATTGTCTGTGGAGACTTCGTAGGCAATGTTGGCACCGGATTCGTTCCCCGCCAGA
>NZ_JBHFNP010000268.1:0-6350 GCF_041929235.1 Microseira sp. BLCC-F43 | reverse complement strand
TGGGTGGAGTGATGATATTACGGGATGCCAGCAATTGGTAGAAGTCATCGTTCGATATTCCGATTAGTTTGGCTGCTTGTTCAAGGTGAATGCGCTGTTGCTGATAAAGCATAATAGCGATTTCCTGGAGCATTTCTGCTTTAGTCATTTTGGCTGTTTGCAAGAGTTCGGTGGGGAGAGTGAGGATCGTAGCAGTTTCGTTGAGTGGCGCTAGCTTCATTCTAGCTTCGGTTACAGACTTCAACTCTACTTACGTATATTATAAGTGATTAAGTTTACATAATATTACTTATTATTAGTATTTAACTTTGGTCATATATAAAGATTGTGTAAAGCTTAACCCTAAGTTGGCATCTACTTATAGATAGATTTTACTTATAAGTCAACCTGTTGCTCTTACGAACAAATACTTAATTTATTGACTAATAAAAGGAAAATTATTCAAAAGTTAGTTAAAATTACTGAGACGTATGACTGGCAAAGGGTTTATTTAACAGAATTCCTAGTAAATATATTCCGTTTTTTCTCGGAGACAAACTTAAACAGATATAGGAAAATATAATTTATTACATAACTTTAATATATAAAAAATTCATGAAGCATTGTTTTTATGATTTATTCAATAGTATTGTTACTGACATAGGAAAAGGAAAGCCTTAAAGCCTTACTCCGTACAAATAAGTAAAGCGATTCGCATATCGACTCGCCTGACCAACTACGCAGAATCTACTTAGATAGATAACTGCGAAGAGCAAGAGCATCTAAATCGATCGTGTGTGCGATCGCGTCAAGCATTATTGAGTAAATACATCAGGTTTAAAGAGAGCGATTCCCATATCGCCTCGGTTGACAAACTATGCAGAATCTATTTAGTTAGATAACTGCGAATACAGGAAAAGCAGGTGTATCTGCGTTGAGCGTTTGTGCGATCTCGTCAACAATTGCTGAATAAATACATCAGGTTTAGGGATTCCCATCTAATAACTAAATTTTCGTCAATCATTTTTGTAGCATGAAAACGCAATACAGTTTAAAAATTGGTTTAGGATTAGTAGCCATTGCAACGACTCAATTTGCTACAGTTCAAAATGCATTAGCAATTGCTATTGCTAGCGATTATTGGTTTGGTTCTGAAGAAGTTATTGTCTTCAAAAACGCTTCATTTCCGCCGAATGCTGTTCCGTCAAATTTCAATTTTTTATACAGACACTGGGGAGATGGGACAGCCCCACCTCCATTTCCTGTTCTCAAAAAAACGGGTGTCAAACCTCCATTTCCTGGTTGGGCTGGAACAACTGAATCGGATAGCCACACAACTACTCATCCTAAAGGTTCTCAATCAATAAGTAAATGGCACTTGACTTTTTCCACTGCCTTTTCTCCAACAGGCAAGTTCCCACAAATTGCTGGATCTCTCACTTCCATAGCAGATGCAGCAAATTTTACGTGGGGTTCTTCAGCAAATACTGAGACAGATTGGACTGATCCTTTTACGTTTACAGTTCCTGCGAATACAGAAGTAACTATTGGAGTAAAGCATCAATTCAAAAACGATCCAAGTGTTAATTCCAATACATTTGTAAGTTTTACTCCCGATGCTCCTAACGAGACTGGTGGAGGTTTTATATCACGCTATTTTACTGGCAATTTGACCGATGAATCTGGTAATTTTGGAAGAGAAAAAGTTTTACAGTTCCTTCAGATAGGGTCTTCGTTAAGTGATATTAGCTTTCTTCTTGGCGATGATGTAAGCTTGGATGATGGTTACTCAGTCTTGCAAAAGAAGCAACAATTAATTGATGCTCATTCAGAAAATAATTGGTCACTCGATCTAGGTGATTCAATCTTATTTGACTTTACCTGGACAATACCTGCTGTGGATTATGAGCGTGAAGCGACACTTAATATGGGTGGAAAAGTCTTTGCGGCTGAGTCAATACCTGAACCATCTTTTACCTTGAGCTTACTCACGTTTTTCAGTCTAGGCGCAGCCTCAACTCTCAAACGCAAACTGAAGTCCGCCAAATCAACCGAAAAAGCATAATAGCAATTTCCTGGAGCATTTCTGCTTCAGTCATTTTGGCTGTTTGCAATAGTTCAGTGGGAAGAGTGAGACTCATAGCAGTTTCGTTGAGTGGCGGTAACTTCATTCTAGCTTTGGTTACAGGTAGATTTGGGGGATGCTATTGGCGTGATTCAGCTGAGAGAAAAAATGCGCTCGCTGTTTACTCCTCCAATATCCGATCAAAGAGCGTACGCGTAATCTCGTCCTTTGATAGAGAAATGCGATCGCGCCAGCGTGCCGGAGGCATATCGCACTTACTCAGAGATTTCCACAAGAGGTGCGATCTCACCACCCCCCATCGCACCACCTCCCAAACGAGTGATATCAAATCCGCTTTTATTACCCCCTTGATGCCGAACGACGCGCATTCGCGGCTACACAAACTTTGACCGCCTGCGCGGTCTGTAAGAATAAAGGGGGTTGTTAACCCGGATTTGGTATGAAGCGATCCTGATTAAGCATCAGCCACTATCTTTTGTGGCAAGTTGTTATGATGTATCAAGCCTTGCCAATCTAAGAAATGAGCTTGACACCCTCTCTTTACGAAACCGACTTCTACGCCTGGACACAAGAGCAAGTAAAGCTCTTGTCTGAAGGTAAGTGGCATCAGCTTGACTTGAAAAATATTATCGAAGAGATCGAAAGTTTGGGGAAGCAGGAACGTCAGCAATTGCGGAACCGTTTGGGGGTGCTTTTGGGGCATTTGCTGAAATGGCAATTCCAGAGGACTCATCGCAGTAAAAGCTGGTTGGCAACGCTTTGGGAACAGCACCGCCGTCTGACTAAGTAGGTGAATATAAATAAACTCACCACAATGGCGGCAGGAGTGTCGCCCACCCCACAAAACCTTCAATCTCTTGTGGGGTGGGCGTCTCGCCCGCCATTGTAGGGATAGCTATTTTCACTTTATTTACCTGCACCTACTTATTCTGCTTGAAGAAAATCTGAGTCTTAAACCATACCCGAGTGAAGTGCTGGCAATTTCTTACGCACTAGGCACTGACTTAGTGGTTCAAGAAACGCCTCTCGATTACGACGATTTGCCTGAAGTTTGTCCCTACACTTTGGAGCAAGGTCTAAATGATGAGTTCTTGCCGGAGTGAATCGGGCGATCGCACTATTTGTAGGATGCCCTGGGCGATCGCTAACGTATCAACCACCCTATTTAGTGTCGCTGCGTAAGTCCTGGTGAAGCTACTGGACATAATATTGCATCTTTTGTAGAAGACAACCGGGGGTAGGAGCTTTGGAGCTCCAAAGCTCCTACTGAATCGAAAACTGCTGTATTCCACCAAGTCACAAACTGCTATAAAGCACCATCGATCGTCAAAATTCAAGGTTGCCTGCGGCGCTTCTCAGTATCAATATTTTACTTTGTTCATATATAAAAATTGTGTAAAGTTTAACTCTGAGTGGGCATCTACCTCTAGATATATTTAAGTTATAAGTCTACGTGTTTCTGTCCTTCTTAAGTCATGGATTTTTCAGCCATATACATATTTATTAATTAATATTATTAATTATTAATTAAATTGTATATTTAATAAAGTTTTGTAAAATTAAGTGAAAATTACTGAGATGTACAACTGGCAAAGAATTTAGCTAACAGAAGTCCTAGTAAATCGATTCCGTGTTTTCTCGGAGAACAACTTAAACTGATATAGGAAGCTATAAGTTGTTACATAAATTGACTATATAAATAATTCATGAAGCATGGTTTTTATGATTTATGCAATGTTATTGTTACTGACATAGGAAAAGTAAAGCCTTAAAGCCTTACTCGCTACTAACAACGAAAGCGATTCACATATCGCCTCGCCTGACCAAATACGCAGAAACTACTTAGATAGATAACTGGGAAAAGCAAGAGCATCGGCGTTGCTAGTGTGTGCGATGGCGCCAAACCTTGCTGAGTAAATACATCAGGTTTAAAGAGAGCGATTCGCAGATCGCCTCGCCTGACCAACTACGCAGAATCTATAAAGGTTAGATAACTGCGAAGACAAGAAAAGCAAGTGTATCTGCGTTGCTAGTTTGTGCGATATGCCTCCCAACCGAAAGCGCGAACGCGCCAAACCTTGCTGAGTAAATACATCAAGTCTCAATTGACAGAAAGTTATAAAAAGACACATGAAAGGAGTGAAATGATGAATATTTAAACAAAAATAATGAAGCTATTTACAACCCTTTAAATGCCAATACATGCTATGGAATAAATCTTAGAATTACTCCATAGATTCCACAGGAAGTTCCTAAAAACCCTGGTGAGAAAGTTGAATTCCTCGTTCAAGGCTTTGATTTTAAACCAGGTGAAATTATCAGTGGATATAATTTGGCAATTAATTTTGATGGTGCAGAACTTGCTAATCCAAGGTGGTCAGCAGTTGCAATTTTATGAGTCGGGGAAATACATCACTAATTCAGAAACTCTTGCTAGACTAACGTTTGATGTAATATCAACGTTCAAAGATAGGAAATCAGATGTTTGGTTGACGAATTTTACTGTTAAATATCCGAAATACGAGATATTTACTGGGAGCGAGATAAAGGTTGGTAACGGCACCACTTATGGGATGGCACACAGCGTGATAAATGGGGCAGATGTTCTGTTCCCGAATCCTCTTCCGTCCTCGACTTCCTTGCCCTCGCCACACTAGGCGCAGCTTCAACCCTCAATCCCAAACGAAAGCTCTCCCAATCAACCGATAAAAAAACTGAAAAAGTCTCCTAAAAACTAGCAACAGCATACCTCAATTACTCCTTGATTGAGTCATAACAAGGAAAGCGATTCGTACATCGCCTCGCTTTCCCAAATACGCAATAAGGAGTTGCTAAAGCATAGTTTTGATGATTAAGTCATCTCCAATCTTTATTAGTTTACTAGGATCTGATCATGAACCTTACTCGTTTTTTATTCCAGCCCATCTTGTCTATTACTACCACCGTAGTAACAGCTTGTGCGATCGTCGCCCCAAGTCAGGCAGCTGATATTATATTTTCTAGCCCTGGTGTGTTAGCAGGCATAAATGGAGTTTCCTTTACTTTGCCCAGCACAGGCGTATCAAATATATACAATATTACTTTGGAACGGGGAACTGTAACTAGCGTATTCGGTACACCGCCAAAGTTCGATCTGTTAAATCAAATAGATGCTGGGGATGCTATAAACCAATCAGTCCAAGGGATCAACCTTTTTTTATCAAGGACTGGAGCAACAGAACTTTGGTTTGAATCCGTTGGAACCAAGGTATTCTATTTACCGTATGAGATTGATCGAAATAGTGGACTTGTTAAAACATCTAGAAATAGATATGCTACCACTGCAGAGGCTAGTTTTATAGACATTTTGCCTGAGGAAAATGTAGTCTATGCACGTCTCCATCCCGTTTCCGTACCTGAACCTTCTACATTCCTTGACATCCTAGTAGTCGGTGCTTTGGGTACAGTCCTGAAGGGAAAACGAAAGCTCTCCAAATCAACCGAGAAAGAAATGGAGCTGGAAGGATTTGTAACAAATCGCGCTCGCACTTAAACCACTGTGAAAAAGCGATCGCTTTTGGGATGAGGTTACGGTGCGTACGCTATTTACTCCTCAAATATCCGAGCAAAGAGCGTACGCATAACCTCGTCGTTTGATAAAAAGATGCGTTCGCGCTTTCGGTTGGGAGGCATATCGCATTCTGTTATAAAGTCTTGATAATGCTTCTAGGATTCATCAAGATAATATCTCGAATTTGGTTCGCTGCGATGTCAGTCTGCTCGGATTTGGCGTAGATGACGATCGTAAGGATACAAGTGTTATCTTTGAGTTGGTAGATAACACGATATCCGCTACTTTTGCCCTTTTGGATGTTGCTGTTTTTGAGGAGAACTTTGAAGACAGCATAGCCTATTCCAGAGATTTAATCGCCGATGAAGTTTCCTACCTGAAGGTCGTCAATTAACGGTTGTAGGTCAGTGCGAATACTGCGATAGCGTTTGGCGAGGGTGCGAAGTCGCGCTTTGAAATCATCGGAGAAAAGTATTTGAATCGAGGGGATTTCTTCAGACATCTATGCCATCCCACAGTTGAGAGATGGGATGTACTTTGCCTTCTTTAGCTTGCTGAAGGGAGGTGCGGAAGCTGGCGAGGATAAGTTCGTTGGGTTCGTCGTCGGGGTCAGTGGGTGGAGTGATGATATTACGGGATGCCAGCAATTGGTAGAAGTCATCGTTCGATATTCCGATTAGTTTGGCTGCTTGTTCAAGGTGAATGCGCTGTTGCTGATAAAGCATAATAGCGATT
>NZ_JBHFNP010000267.1:0-26938 GCF_041929235.1 Microseira sp. BLCC-F43 | reverse complement strand
GGTTCGGCGTCACTCCATCCCTAGAGGGTAAGGCTTTCACTTACATCCCATCACAGTTATCTGTTGAGCTATTTATCAGGCGACCTCAACAGACTCTAGGCTATGGATTTACCTAGAAACGAGTCGCACGCTTCCATCCTCCCGTATGCTGGGGAATAGAAGTAGGGATTGGTTGAGTCGAGGGAGGCTATTATGCCTCGCCCCTCTCAGTTAAATCCGGACGTGCGGGTTTCCCTGCATCCGGCTCCCGATGTTCTTGGCTTACGCTTTTGCTCATGTGGAGGTAATCGTGGCAGCTTTCATGAATGGCTAGAAGGTTGTTTCTCTTCCAGTTATTATGGTTGCCATCTACATGATGAAGATGTACCCTCTCGTCATTAAGCAGTTTTAAGCCACAGTATCCACAAGCATGGTCTTGCCTTTTTAAGGCTTGGGAGGTCGCTCCGTCATAGAGCTTGCTATTGCGCTCGCTCCAGTAGATGATGTCTCCATCAAAGCGCGATTTTTCCCCTTTGACGTTGACGTGTTTATTTTCGGAGTATGGAACCCATGGGAACGCTATATCCAACAATTTCTTGCTAGACTCGCGACTCTGTTTGGTTTCCTTATTAAACACCCTGAACGCTCTTGTTTCGATGTGTACTAACGAGTTTCTTGACCCATCCATCTTGCAATAGCGGTGATAGTTTCTCCAACCTCGCACTACAGGGGCTAGTTTCTTAGCCTTAACCGTAGCACCATAATTTGAGTTGTTGACGATGGCTTTGACCTTTTGACGGAAAGCCTTGTGATTGTCCACTGAAGGGACGCATCTAAACTTTCCGTTTTTCTGCACCCTGAAATTCCATCCTAAGAAGTCAAATCCATCTGTCGTAGCAGTTAGCTTGGTCTTCTTTTCACTGACCTTCATCCCACGTTCTGCTAGAAACTGGCTGATTTTGCTAAGTATGACCTCGGCATTATCTTTGGGTTTGAGTATAATCACCATATCATCCGCATATCGGGCAGACTGGTGAATGTCCTCTATCCCATTGAGCGCAATATTGGCAAGTAGGGGATCCCCCCAAACCCCCTTGAGGTGTACCTTGTTCGGGGAACTCTGGGTTGACTCCTGCTTTGAGGCATCGGAAAATTCCGAGCTTTATACCTGATGGGGCGATGAGTCGTTCCATGATGGATTTGTGGCTTATCCTGTCGAAGCACTTTTCGATATCGAGTTCGATGACCCGTTTTTCTGCTCCTTTGACTTTGGAGCTTAGGTTCAAGAACAAGAATTTCTGCGCGTCGTGCGCCGACCTCCCCGTTCTAAACCCGTAGCTCCTGGCGTGGAAGGTTGCTTCGTGCGCTGGCTCCATTGCGTACTTGACGAGACATTGCCAAGCTCTATCCGCAATCGTGGGGACTTTAAGGATTCGAGTCTTCCCGTCTTTCTTGGGAATGGGAATTTCTCGTAGCGGTTTATGCTTCCATGTGTTTGATTGCTTGAGTTGGTCACTCAGGGCAAACCGTTCCTCGAATGAGAGTGAAGCCTTCCCGTCTATTCCTGCGGTCTTTTTGCCAGCGTTGAGCTGTGTTACTTGCCGGACTGCCAGTAGTCTCGCTGCGGTGGATTTCAGAATCAGCCTCATTAAGGACTTTGCTTTCCGCTTGTCGCCTTCTCGAATAGCTTTGTACACACGCTTTTGTAGGCGGAAGAGATTTAGGCGGAATTTCTTCCACGGTTGTTTCTTCCAAGATTCGCTAGTGTTTTCACTGCGTCCAATCATGCTCTGCTCCAGGCAAGTGTATTCTGAACACCTCACAGCAGTTACGCTGTGTCCTACCCGAACTAAGGGGTTTCCGCTGCTCGGAAGAGCCTACTTAGGGTTCGACCCCCCCTTGACCCTTACTCCGTTTTTCTTCGTTCCCTCGATAGATTGTTCGTTCCTTTAGGTGGAGCCAATTCAACCACTGGATTCCCTTGACTCATGCCGCTACTAGAGGAATGTGCGGCGGGAATTCGATTCCAGTCAGGTCGGGGTTTTTTGTTCTGCGCCCCGCCTTCGTGTGGGTTGCTTTTCTAGGCTCTGTTTTCACCGTGGGAACTCCCCATTAGCGCCAGTGTCATCCCGCAGTGGATGTCTGATTGCGCCCTGTTCCCAGCTTCACCCTCCAGTAACCGAGTCTGGTCAGTGTGGGCAGATAGGGAGTCACATTTGAGTCTGATGGGCAGGGCTTTCACCTGCATCTGACCGAGAGTTCAACCTCTCCTATTTCTAGAATTGGTTGGCAGCGTTATGTGCGGACTGGTTACCGTGATTCACGCTGCAACGAATCGCGCGCCTCTCCACGATTGAGGACGTTCGTTCCAAGCGCCCATGACAGCATTACTTTAGCTGCGGCTACATCCCTGTCATAAGTTGCGCCGCATTCCGAGCAGATATGAGTCCGCAAGGGACAATTCTTTTTTATGTTGATGACCGCAATCAGGACAAGTCTGGGAAGGTTTAACCTTTTTGGTTGGAACCTTAATCAACAACCCACCGGCTTCTTGTAATTTGTACAAGGGTAGCCTTGGTTAAATCGCCAATCCCAACATCAAGCAGAGAGCGATTAAGACCAGTATGACAGCGCTTGACGCTTGCTACCTTTTTTTGCTTTGCGAGTCATCCCCTTGAGATTGAGTTCCTCTGTAGCGACGACGCTGTTACCGCTAACTATCTCTGCCGCAACTTTATGAATCCAATCTTGCCTCTGGTTGGCAACTTTTCCTTGTAGTTTTGCTACCCGAAGAGTCGCCTTTTTCCACCGCTTTGAAGCCTTAACTTTCTTACGAAAATTAGGCGTTCTCTTGCGACGCTTTAGCTTAGAAACACGTTTAATCTTCTCGGTAGACTTTGCTAAAAATCTAGGATTGGCTATGCTCGTACCGTCACTCATTGCGACAGCATGATGCGTTCCAAAGTCAAGGCCAATTGCACCCGTACCAGTTTCTCTGACTGGGTTGCACTCAACCGTAATCGATGCGTACCATAATCCGTTTCGACAAACAATCGTGCATGTGGTTGGCGTCCCCCAAGTTCTTGCCTTGCCTCGCAGCCTTATTGACAGCTTGAGGTCGGTTAACTCTAGATAACCATTGTCACCTGTTGTATGGACTTTACCGGGTAGAGAGGAGAGCATCACTGCTCCCTCCCCCCCTAAGAACCGTACTTGATACTTTCGTATCATACGGCTCGCGCATCCTCGACTTTTGAACGGTATTGCCTGGTCTTTTTCCCATGCACATCTTTGTGGCAGCTTTTGTGTAGGTGAATCAGGTTGTCGATTCCGTCGTCTCCACCATCCTTGACTGTTGTTTTGTGATGGGTTTCTAATTCTTCGCCGTTAAATAAGTGTTCGCCGCATACCGGGCAGTGCCATTTCTGGCGTACCGCGATTTGGTAGTTTTTTGAGTTTTTGCCCCAATACTCCTGACCAGCTTTTGTTGCGCGTTTTTCCCAGTATTTTTCCAGATTTGGGTCATCGGGGGATGCTACGCCTTCCACTTTGACATGGCGGATGATTTCTGTCTTGCTCATGTCGTACAGGTATATTAGTTTTTCTTTTCCTTTCCTGTCCTTAGTCTTGGCGTAGAAAGTCCAGTTGTCGCCTCCTATTTTTGTAAAGTATTCTTTTTTGACCCATTTGTCCTTTTTTTCTGGGTGTCTCCTTTTTGCCCATCTCCATAGCATTCGCCATAGGATGTTATCGAATCTGGAGAACACTTTCTTACTCACACCTATTTTGTAGAAGTTTGCCCAACCTCTGAGAATCGGGTTTAGGTATTCAATAACTCTTTCCGTTTTCACAGTTCTGTTATCTTTTAACCATGCTTTGATTTCTCTTAGCTTGGCTATCACCTTCTCCTTTTGAGGTTTAGTGAGGCATTTTTCTCCGAAATGTTGAATGCTAAACCCCAGGAAGTTGAACCCCTCGGTTACGTGACGTACCTGAGTCTTTTCTTCATTAAGGGATAGTCCTCTTTCAGAGAGCCATTTTTTCACATAAGGCAAGATTGCGTCGATGTCTGATTTGGTTTCAGCGGTGATTATGAAATCGTCAGCGTATCTGACATATCCATAAGTAGGCACTTCCCTCTTCCATGTATTTACCTTCCCTGCTCTTTTTCCGGTTTTCACCGTGTGGTGTTTAACCTTTGTGGTCTTAAAACCATCTAGGTAGGTTTCTAGTCCGTGGAGGGCTATGTTTGCCAGTAGGGGCGAAATTACTCCCCCCTGTGGCGTCCCGCTTTCGGTTGATTGGACACTTCTGCTTTCTACGTAACCTGCTTTTAACCATGCTTTTATTAGCTCTCTACCAGGAATTTCCCCTATGATTTCGAGTAACTTCTCATGGCTGATGTTATCGAATGCACCCTTGATATCGGCGTCTAATACCCACCTGTCTTTTGCATTGCCATTTAACCTTATCCAACATTGTTGGATGGCGTCATGTACGCTTCGTCCGGGTCGGAATCCATAGCTGTTTGCCTCGAACCTTGCTTCCCAGCTTGGCTCTAATGCATTTTTTACTATCGATTGTGCCACTCGGTCAATGATAGTCGGAATTCCCAGTGGTCTTTGTTTTCCATTCGCTTTGGGAATGTAGACCCTTCTTGTTGGGCGGACTTGCCACAGGGAGTATTCCTGCATTGTTTTTACCAGTTTTATTCTGGCTTCAGGAGTAAGCGCTTTCATCTTATCGACTCCAGCAGTCTTTTTTCCTTGATTTTCTTGAGTGATGCGCCGTATAGATAACAGCAGGTTGGCGAAACTCCTCAGCATCAACTTCATAAACCTACGCCCCGCCCCTTATTCCATTGCCCGTTCTGAGTCGCTCGGAAAATCCTTTGTCTCAAGTTCTTAACACGCTTCTTCTGTGCTTTCCAGTTAATGTCTGCCCAGTGTTTTGCTTGTCTCTCTGCTCCGATTTCGTCGCCGAATCTATCTTTCACAAGAGATATAGTTCCCTTACTTGGATTTTCCGTAGGACACCTCCAGAAGTCAGCCGCCTTTCGGCGTGGGGCAAATTTTGAACCCCTATCCCCTGCATTACACAGGCGGCATTCGCTTTTTCTGGTTTCTTTTTCCCTCTGGATGTTCTGCTTTCCTTACGGTTGGCTTACTTGGGATATCGACCCTCCCCAAGAATCCATAGCGTTTACTGTAGTTCCGCGTGTTTGAGATTCGTTCGGGTTGGGTTCTGCCTATTCTCCGGTGGGGCAATGTTCCGTCGTTGTTTAGAGGTTGGAGCCATACAACCAGCCCACTTACCATTTTGGTCGGAGTGTATCATCCTCTTTTCACTCCTTCAAAGTAACGAAGGTTCAAACAGCAGTTACCTGTGATTAACCCTTCCGAACTTCCCCTTGCTCCTTTTGCAGTTGAGGTTACTGCTAAGGATACTTTCGCGATCTGCATTCCGCCAGTTTCATTACTTACTCTTGACGTGACCGGACTCTAATTAATGAGTCTTTTACGTGGGGACAGTGGGACAGAATCCACTGGGAGGGACGACCCTCCACTCAACCTTATGAGCCTTACACTAAGCCTCTAACACGCGACTTTCTACATCGCGACCAGCCAGCTTTGTCTGGATAAGTCCACCCAGAATAATGTTTAATTGACTTAAACCTGGGCTTTCCTCTCAATCCCCTGAAAAACGATTGAAACGCCAAATCGACACGTTTTAAAGTGGCTTGCAAAGTATGCGATCCGAGAGCTTTGTACTCAGGCCACACTTGTTTAAAAGCCGGAAGACAATTTTGCTGCTCAAGATAATTAACTGAGTGACCAAATCGCTCATATTGCGTTTTACGATTGGCAATGGCTGCGTTGTAAAGCAATTGATGCATCTTTCTTGCCCACAACAGTTGTTTGACTGCCGCAGGCTTTGGATACAAGCGAAATGTTACCCGTCTAATTGGCACAGCATTACCAAGAGCATTTATGGTACAATAGTACCAATAGCCTATATGCTATGTCAATGCCTGTTCGCAAAGGTTCACACTCGGTTTTTAGTATCCACCTGCATTTTGTGTTTTTCACTAAATACAGACGCAAAGTATTAACGGCTCAGATTTTGGAGCGCATGAGAGAAATATTCGCTCACGTCTGTGTTAAAACCAAATGCCGCTTGATTGAGTTTAATGGTGAATCAGACCAGGTACACCTGCTGGTTGATTTTCACCCTGACAACAATATTTCGGCATTTACTGGCAGCCTGAAAAGTGCCTCTAGTCGCATTATTAGAGGTGAGGCAAGAATCGCATTTAAGCAAGTTTTACAAGAATGCTGTGTTGTGGTCTAGCTCTTACTACGTTGCTTCTACGGGTGGCGCTCCGATTGAAAAAGTTAAGGCTTATATTAAATCCCAGGAGTCTCCCGAAGAGTGATTGTTTTTTGAGGGGGTATCGAACCCCCTCAAAAAACCGCTATCCTTCCCCACCCTGTAAGAGGGTGGGGACTGGCGCGTTTTGTTCAATGCTGTTTGAGTTTGGGGGCCATAAGTGCCGTCTACTGTCAAACCTTGATTGGGATTGTTTAGGTTCCACAGTTGCTGGAGGGCCCTTACGGCAGTGCCGCGAATATCTTTGGTACCAGATCCCAGATAGTCGAAGTGTACGGGGTCTTGGGGCATCAGCCGCCGCCAGCCGTGCCGTTCTAGGAAAGGTTCCCAACCTGCGGCGTCTTCTACATCCAACGCCAAACCGCTTTGGTGATTGCTCAATCCTGGAAGTGCGGCGATGGAAATACCGCATCGGTTGCGCTGGGCGTGGTTGAACAGAATTAGCTGCTGGGCAATGGTGCGGTAGGCTGAATTTACCACCATTTGTCTGCCGCGATCGCTAATTGCCCTGGCAAGTGCCGCTTGAGCAGGCGGTTGCAGTAAAGGCCAAACTGGTTCGCCAATATCCACATTCAAGTCTTTGACACTCTCCGGCCGTCGATGCGCGGAGATTCTTAAGACCCGGAGATCTTAATATCCTTGTTACCAAGGTTCTCCGGGCTCACCACTCTTGCCACAAGGGCGTGGTGATACGCCAGTTGCTCCACTTGGGGAAACCCCTTGACCGCACTGGCTCTTCTCCTTACGATTTTTTGGGCGTTTAGTAGTTTTATCTACAGGTTTCGCGCAGTCCGCACGTACCATTTCCAGCGCCCTATCTCGGATGTTTTTAGCTTGCCGTAATATCAGCATGAGCGAAAAATCCACAAGCAGAACAGATGAATTTTTCACCATCGCGATTGGTGCGGTCGATGTGAAGGCAATTTCTGCATTCGGTGCACCGAATGTTTAGGGTTAACTTTAATCGCGATCTTGGTGGAGTCGAGTAGAAAGTCTCCTTTCTACCCTCTCCTTCAAAACCGGACGTGAAACTTTCGCTTCATCCGGCTCCTCAGTGAAATGGCTCTATGTCATGAGTACCGAGACTTCCGTCAGTGGTTGTCTTTGTGTCATGGCAATGTCTATGAAGGGCTTGTAGATTGGCATATGCATTTTTGCCTCCTTTGACTTTTGGTTCAATATGGTCTATTTCTATCAAGTCCCCTGGCTTGAAAGGTAGTCCGCAGTGATTGCATTTACCTTGTTGTCTTTTTAACAAAGTTGCTAACTTTGTAGAGACTTCAGGGCTTCGTCCCATGCGTGTACTCCAATATATCCAATCTCCATCATAAGGACTTCTTATTCCTTGAACTTTGGTAAAAACCTTAATTGGGGTCTTTGAATGTTTTTCAAGTGTTAGTCCTTGTATGGTGCTAAAACACCAATTATCATTTCCTACTGTATGCCAGTATTTATCTGATATTTGGTGCTTGTTGGAATGTGTGTTTCTACGCCTTGCCCATGCTCGGAGTTTTTGCTCTAGCAGAAAATCCATCCTATTGAAGACTCTTTGACTTGAAACAGTAGAGTAATAACTAGACCACCCTCTAATAATTGAATTTAGTTCAGTTATTAGTGCCGCCTGTGGTTTAGTCAGGTTTTTGTCTACTATTTCCGCCAATTTTCTCGGGTGAGCTTTCTGTTTTTCCTTACTCGGAGTGATGCTCGTGTTAAACCCTAGTCTTTTTCCTTTGGAATTGATTGCACTGCGGTAATCTCCTGTTGGATATTGTTCGACATGAAATCCCAGAAATTTAAACCCTACATTTCCGTTGTACTCATGAAGAGTATGGGTGATTTTTGTTTGACTGGGTTTTAATTCCAGTCCCATACCTTTGAGCCATTCGGATATTATCTCTTGGCATTGAATTATCACATTTATATCTTCATGTATTCCGACAAAATCGTCTGCGTATCTTATGATGCTGAGGGATTTTACCGTTTGCCAACCCACTTGATTTCCTTTTGGATTTCGGATATCTAATGTTTTAGCAAATTCCATGAGTTTTATTTCCATTCCATGTAGGGCTATGTTGGCTAATAACGGGGAAATCACCCCGCCTTGTGGCGTTCCCTCATTTGTTGGAAATAAATTTTGCCCATCCATTACTCCTGAATTTAACCAAGATTTGATTTGTTTCTGGAGCTTTGGGAATGTGTTTATTTTTGCCAAGAGTGCTTCATGGTTGATTTTATCAAAGCATTTCGCAATGTCGGCATCAAGCACGTATTTGGCTTTTTGTCTAATTGCGCTGAATATTGCTTCAATTGCATCATGACATGAGCGTCCGGGTCCCAATCCATAGGAGTTACCTTCAAAACGTGCTTCCCATTCCGGTTCGAGCGTTAGTTTTACTAATGCTTGTAATGCACGGTCGTGCATTGTGGGTATTCCCAAGGGTCTTTTTTCTTCGGTTCCAGGTTTTGGAATCCATACCCGTCGGGTAGGTTTGGCAAAGCCTGTTATCTTGAGATGGTTAATCAATTCAAGTCTTGCATTGGGTTTTAAGGATTTAATTCCATCAACTCCCGCTGTTTTCTTGCCTTGATTATCTTGGGTTACTCGGCGCACTGCTAAACTTCTGGCGCTCCAAGACCTGATTAGGGTTTTTTGAAGTTTTCGGACTACCTTGACATCACCACGAAGCGAGGCTTGATATATCCGTTTTTGCAACTTGTAAACCCGTTTTTCTATTTGTTTCCAGGGTAATTCCTGCCATTGGTAGTCAGGTTGTACTCCTAAACAGATAGGAAAATCGTGTTCCCATGCCACCCTAAACTTAAGTTTGGTTTTAGCCTTATTCATTGCTACTTACCGCTATATCATCCATTTCACCGTGGGTACGTCAGCGTATCCTCTTGCTTTCCAAAAGGCATTTGCTTCTTACCCTATCCTTCCCCTCAATTGCTTGCGACTGGTTGTCTTCTTGAGTATCGACCACCTCAAGAGCTTTTGTGGGGTTACTTCGTTCCAAGTCACCATTATTTAGAACCTTTAGAGTGTTACTATCCACCGGGTTTATAGGCAGTGCAGGTTGGTCAATAAGGAAGTTGCCAACGCCCTATCCATGCCTTTTGGCTTGGGCTAATAGCCGTCTTCGCCCATTTGCGATCGCGATGGTTCAGACATAACTTCACCTTATGGTTACTCATGAGTTCTTGCTTGGCGGGATTTCCAGTACGGCTCTGAATTACCGCCATTCATCCGGTGCTTCACCCGTTTGATGACCATTCGCCCAGGTGGGGGATGTGCTTTCACCTTTGCACCGAAGGGGTAGGGCTTGGGATTTCTAGGATACTCTTCCTCACCTACATGGTGTCTTAGTTATCTTCTCTAGAGGATTTAAGTGCGTACTCTACCTTTCGGTTACTCTAGAAAAGTCAGTCATCCTTAAGTATTGCTACTTATTTCGACTGAACGAATCCCACTCCCAACTTTGCAGCTAGATACTCAATCTTTAAGATCAACTCATTCCATGCAGCATCAGAAATAGCGCGGTTCAATCCTTTCTTTCAAGCGTTGACCATTCGGCAAAAATTCTCCATAAATATCGTCTTTTTTAGGTCTACACCTCCGCAACATCCCAGCAACATTAAGCTCCTCAATTGCAATGGCATCTACTCGCCGAGAGGCGACAGTCTTCGCCACCCACCATTGATAAGCTTGTCGCTTATCTCCAATTCTCTTATGCAAGCGTCCAACTTTCTTGTCCGCTTTAAAGTGTTTCTTGCTACCTTTAGCTTTGCGATTAACTCGACGTTGCCTAATCTTAAGAAGCCGCCTGGTTGCTTGATTGATTCCAAACTTAGGATTGTCAAACTGGTAGCCATCAGAAAGGTGCAACAGCTTAGTAACCCCTAAATCGCAACCAAGGATTGTTTTAACGTCTACCAAAGGTTTAGTGGCATAATCTGGCACGGTTTTATCTTCAATTGTCAGCGAGGCGTACCAACCATCTTGCCTTTGCCTAACCGTAACAGAATTAATTGCAAAACCATCCGGTATTGACCTGGAGTTAAAGAACCATCACCAACCTAACTTGGGTAAATAAATTTTGTTCCCCTCGCTCTTTACCCCGGCGGCGTATGTGAAAGAAGTAAAGTTACTGCGGTTCTTAAACTTGGGAAAACCTCGGCCTTCAAAAAAGTTTTTGTACGCAGTATCCAAGCGCCTTACGTTCTGCTGCAATACGCTTGAGTCGATCTCACCATACCAAGGTCTAGCCAGCTTCAACTGAGGTAGAGCGGTGATTTGAATCTCCCCTGCGCTGCGACGAGGGTTTTTGGTTTTGCCATTTTTGTCTATCTTGGTGTCTTTCCACGGCTCTCCAGAAGCTCCGTTTTTACTAACAAAGCATGTCAAAGGACTTGCCTGGAGCTTTGGTTCTAATGTCGCAGTAATCGCCTTGAATGAATTGCTGGTTGTATTGAGCGATCCTGTCATTTAAGCACCAGTTATAATGGCTGCGAAGCATGTTGACCCAATTAGCCATACTGGTTGATTGAGATTTGTTTGGCCTGAGTTTATAGACATAACTTGTCAGCAGCGGTTATCACCTACTTGTAGCTGTGTTACTCTTGTCTACAGTAAATAGTAGTTCAGTAAGCTTAAAAATGCCACAGTAACGCCGAAACAAAAATTCCGTCGCCTTGGTGAACTATCATCTAGTTTGGATACCAAGGCGACGGAAGAAGGTTTTAGTTGGCGATGTAGAAACTAGGCAATGGCAGATTATTTGGGAAGTCTGCCCAGAAAATCAATGGAATATCATCGGTTTGGAAATTATGCCTGACCACGTACACTTATTTGTAAACGTTCCTCCAAGCGGAGCCTAGCACTTGGGTTGTTGGTGCTATTAAGGGTAGAAGTTCTAGATATTTACGGCAAGAATTTCCGCACCTATTGAAACTACCTAGCCTCTGGACACATTCTTACGCAAGTTTCTACTGCTGGGAATGTTAGTAGCGAGACTGTGAGGAGATATATTGAGGAACAGCGTCACCACGATCGGGACTTACGCAAGGGCGTTGCCATCACCAAAGTTTATTCGTAGATCTCCAGTTGCAAAACCAAGATTTTTCATAGAAACTTTGGTGTTTGCGTAAGTCCTGATGATATTACCTGACGGGACTTAAAAGTCCCGCTCCCCCCAATCCCCCCTCTTAGAGGGGGTTTTGCGCTTCTCGTCTTGGCTGATAAATTGCCCAGATTGTCATACCTCGCAGGTAAGAACTGGCACGGAAAGTACCGGCGGCGGTGATAGCTTCTGGAGTGCGGAATTGCAGGCCATTATTGTAGATTTGTTGTACTACCGCTTCTGCAAGTTGAAACGCCTCCGGTTTCATTCCCATTTGGGACATAAACGCAGCTAGACCAAAATTAATCCCCGTCCAAACTTCTAAGGGATGGGTAGCGTTGGGGTTTTCGGGGGAACCATCGGGTTTGACCCCGTTGGCAGCACCGATGGGATTTTGGATGGAGATATAGTTATTGAACTGAATAAAGCAGGCGTCGTAGATAGTTTTAAGCGCGGTGTTGGTGCAGTCAACTGGTACGATATCGGGTAATCCCAGCAAGCGGGCGTAAAATTGACCGCAGAGTTGGTCTGCCATCACCACATCGGAACCACTTGCGCTATCGAGGCGGTAGTATTGACCATTCCAGAGTTTTTCTTGATAAACTGGTCGGGATTGTTGCAACCAGGTTTGCCAATTTTGGATTTCAGATTGTAGATTTTGGCTGGAAGACTGGTCAATTACGTCAGATAATTCAAAATCGGGTGGGTTTTCGAGTAGGATATTGCCGATGGCGATCGCCGCCTCTAATGCCGCCAACCACAACCCGCCGCAGTAAGCACTTATACCTTGCAATCGCCAATCATCAAACGTCTGATCTGGCGCACCGGAGTTTTCCGGAATCCCATCCCCATCGAGATCGAAGGTTTTTAAGTACGTAAGAGTTTCTACTATACTCTTCCAACATTCCCGTAAAAATGCGGTATCAGTAGAACCACTTAAAAGAAAATACCGATAAACCTGCAACACAAAATCACAAGGTAAATCCTTCCACAAGTTGCAATCTTGATAGCTGGTGTAATTAGTTTTTTCCCAAGGATGCTCGTTTGGCGCACCTAAATCGTGGGGAGTGGCATTGGCAACTTTGCGAACCGCTTGTGCCTGGTTATACCCAATAATCCGGGGCGTATCGTCGCTGGTGGGAATCGCGCGAGCAAACGCTGCCAGTACGGCTCTTTCCAGTCTAGGCCAAAGCATCGCCAGTGCGAAACCGCCGTAAAGCCGCACATCCAAACTTTCATACCAGCGATAGTCCAAGCATTCCAAAGTGGCAAACTGACCCACCGGGGCGATTTCATCAGCTGCCGTCCAGAGACTACCGCCGCTGGTAAGGTGGTACAGTTCGTTAAATAGCGCCATTTTGAACCAATCGGGCAAATCTTCCCTGGTCAAAATTGGTTCTTGCCACGCACAGATGCGTTCGTACCAAGTCTCGTAATGTTTCAGCGCCGTGCGAACGATCGACCAAACATTTTTGCCGTTGCGTCCGAAGAAATCCGTATATCGCCGGTAATATTTAATGCCAGATGCAAATTCTGTGATGGGGAAATCCCAAGCGAGGATGAAGGGAATTTGCTTGGTTTTACCGGGTCTGACGGTAAAGCGGACAGCGATCGCCGCCCCAATTTGTTCCCCAGCTGCGGCAGGTGTTTCGTTATTGCGGTCGGGTAAAGAACCATCAGCGGCAAAGGTTTTCCAGATATCCGCGCCATCGCCTACTGGATGCCAACGGGTATGATAAAACACTTCCAAACTGGGGTTACTGAGGGTGGCAATGCAAATTTGCCCTTCCCCTTCTTGGACTGTATCATCGTCAAGCCTGACGCGGTCGAGGAGACAGCCGACGCGAAATTGATCTTGAATCCATTGATTGTAATTTCCGGTACTGTCGCCGAGTCGCGGTTGATACTCATACACCGGACTGCCATCATCGCGCACGCGGACTTGTGGGGAGGCGATCGCATTAGTAAACCAACCGACTATATTTTGCCAGGTGAGCATAATGCTGAGAGTAATCGGCGCATCGGTAGGATTATGAACAGTCCAGAGAAAAATAGCCACCGGGTAACTTGTTTCCTGGTAATTTTGCGCCCAAATTGGCGAAAATTGCTGGCAAGTTAACTCGGCTTGATACACTTGTGAGTAAGCAAACCAACTGCGGGGATAAAGGGCATGATAAGTTCCTGTAGAAGCGATCGCAGATGGAGAAATTTCCCTTTCTGTTTCTGTTTCACTCGCCCCGTCCCCGCGTCCCCGCCTCCTCGCGTCTCCCCTGCCTTCTGTGGGATACCACTGCCAACTAGAAAGCGTGCCATCTTCTGGCGCTTCGGTACACAAAGCATAAGCTTGGGTTTGATTTCCGGCTTGCTCAAAAACGCTAAACTGACAACCTGGGATAGTTTGGAATACATGTTCGCCGCCATCCAGGTGCCAGAGGTTAAAATCTCCTCGCGACGAACGACCGATGCACCCAGCACCAAAACCTCCCAGAGGCATTCCGTGCCAGGGGCCATCATCGAGATTGCTCTTGTAGCGTACAGTATAGGGGTTATCCCAGCCTAGACCGATGGGGCGTTGCCAAGTACAGCTAGGGATTTTGATGTTGTCAGTCATGGGTAATTGGTAATGGGTAATTGGGTATTGTTTTCTATTACCGATTGCCGAAATGGGTAATTGTTAATGGGCGATTGGTAATGGGTAATTGGGTATTGTTGTCTATTACCAATTACCCATTACCAATTACCGATGACCAATTATCCATTGTCGAAATTGCCGACTGCGTCCTGATCTATGGTGCGATCGCGCCGCACTTGGGAGTAATAATGGTCATAGGCATCATTGGCGCGAGTCGTGTACTGTTTAAGTCCATTGGCAACGATGCCTAAAAAAGGCGTATTGGACATTCTGATGCCATCTAATGCTTGCATTAACGGGTAACGGTCTGTTTTTCCCAGCGCTACAACTAACACCAGTCCATCTGTAGGAGGCGCTAGCAGGTTAGCATCTGCGAAACCGACAAGGGGAGGCGTGTCGTAAATTACTAAATTAAAAGCCGAACGCAATTCTCCCATCAGATTCTGCATTTTTTCCGAAGAAAGAAGCCTGGTGGGATCGGGTGGAATTTGACCCGCCGTTAATATGTATAGATTATCGTCTTGAGCGGATTTTTGAATCACATCGTTGAAATCTAAATCTTCCGAGGCAATCAAATTGCTCAATCCCCGCATATTCGCTAAACCCAATCTGACGTGAACTTGAGGACGACGCAGATCTGCATCCACTAATAACACTCGTTTTCCCATTGCCGCCGCCGCCTGTGCGAGGTGTATAGCGACGATGGTTTTACCTTCTGCTGGCGTCGCCGAACTGATTACTAAAGAACGAATTGGCATATCCGAACCAAGCAGGCGGATATTTGTATAAAGCGAGCGAAAAGCTTCTAAAAAAGGAGAAGCATTGTAGCGCTGCAATTTTTCCACAAAACTGACAGGAATGCTCGAGGTTTCGGCTTGAGGTAAACTTGCCGTTGCCTGGTTCCCCATCAGTTTTTTGACACCTTTATTAAAAGGAATAATTCCCAGCAGCGGGATGCCCGTTTTATCTTTAAGTTCGTCAGCGGAATGAAACACGCTGTCGAGCATTTCTACAATCCAAGCTGCGCCTACACCTAATAGCAACCCTGCGAATACTCCTAGCGCCAGATTGCGATAGGTATGGGGAGGAATTGGAACGGCTGCTTCTGGTGCAGCAATCAGTTGCCAGGGAACGGCTTTTTGAGCCGCTTCAATTTGCAAAGATTCCCGCGTTGACAAAAAGCGGGTTAAACTTTCGGTAGCGACCTTTAATTCCCGCTGCAAATCGGTGTATTCCCGCGCCCGGATGGGCATTTGTTTAAATTGTTGAATTAAGTTTGTTTCCGCTTGTTCCAAAGCTTTACTGCGAACTTCTATCACCCGTATTTGGTTAGATGCCTCAACAAATTGCTGCGTTAAAGCTAAGCGAACCGAATTTTGATATGTAAGTTTGTTTGGTTCTACTTTAGCGTTTGACAAGTTGTTGCCAATAATCTTTTGAGCTTCTATGCGAATTAAAGGCAGTATTTTTTCGCGGGTTTCTTGCAATGATTGCAATATGGGGTTAGCTGGGGTGAATCGCACTGATTCCGTGGCAATTTTCGTTTCTACATCTTGGAGTTCATTTAACAACTTTTGGTAGCGAGGCGATTCGCTCAAAGCGGCTGCTACAATTGCTTGACTTGGGTCTAGTCCCAACTGGTTTTGCAGCGTTGCATATAATAATTTTACTTCATTGAGTTTGGTTTGAATTTCCAGGCGCTGTTGGCTAATCGAGCTAATTTGACTCGACAATTGTTGCGCTTGGGCTTCCGGTTCAATAAAGTTGTATTGCTGGCGAAACTTTTGCAACCTAGCTTGCAGCGTATCAACTTTTAGCCGCAACTGCGGTAACTGGTCTTCTACAAATTTAATTCCTTCTAAAACATCGCTTTGGCGCTGTAACCGACTATAATTTAAATATTCTTGAGCGAGTTTATCCAAAATATCCTTAACTTTTTTCTGCTCGCTTTCTTGGTAGCTAACTTGGAGAATTTTAGTATCTGGTAGTCGGGTAATTGTTAATTTATCCATCAGGGAGTCATAGGTTAGATCGGGATACTTAACCCGAATCTGTTCGAGAATAGGAGCCGTGACGGTGGGACTGCGTAAAACCTCAATTTGAGTGTTGTAATCAAAAGCCGTAGATACGACTTCACCGACAGTTTGAGCCACTTTGGTTTCAGCGGTGATGGGTTCGACTAACAGCCGAAACTGACCTGCATACAGTGGCGGACGATTTAAGGTGCGATAACCGATAGCCGTGGCGACGGAGATTGCTACGGTCACAACAACGAGGGAACGACGGCGTAAAATTGTCAAAAGCTGACGCAAATTTACTTGGTCAGAATCATTGTTGTGCAGCGGTTCAGGATAAATGGCAGTGGCAGCAGTCTGGGATTGATTGTTTCGCTCGGGCCACAATGGTTGGGAATAGGGTTGGATTTTCATGTTTTGCTGTTTGGCGATAATGGTACTTTATCAAATAGGCTGCCAGGGTTCCTATGGAACTGTAACTCCGAATAATCTCATAAAGTCTCTAAAAAAGTTGAGGAACGAGAATCCCTGACCGACGGGGTTTAAAATCAAGCCTAGACTATCGGTAGTTCGGGCTAAGCCAGATCGAGCGACTAAAATCACGTCGTTAGGGCGGAGGGTGGGGTTGGTTTGTTCGTTGGTGCCTTTGTCGAGATCGACCTCGATGGTACGCCGAGAAACGGTACCGTTGGGGTTGAGGCGCAACAGTTCTACCGTCGCTTTTCTTGCCCTGGTATTAAACCCGCCTGCGGCGAGGATGGCTTGATTGAGGGGGGTATTAGGTCGGACTTGTGTAATACCGGGTCGGGTGACTTCTCCCACTACGTTGACTGGAATGGTGGCGGGAGAAAAACTAGCATCTGCTAACAATGCGGCTTCTGCGGGGTCAATATTGACGGCAGTTGGCACAAAAATTGTATCCCCTTGTTGGAGGACGATATCTTGCGAGCGATCGCCCGACACCAACAGCTGCCAAAAATTAACCGAGATTCTTTGTTCCACCCCTGCTTGCGTGACGCGCCGTACCTCGATGCGGCGAATATCCGCAGATTGGGTAATTCCTCCCGCGATTTGAATTGCTTGGGTCACCGTCGGTAACCCAGCGACACTCGGTAATGCACTCACAATCACCGTCGGAGGTTGTGCTGGTTGAATCACGTAGCTACCGGGACGCTGTACTTCTCCCGTCACGGCAACGTTTAAAGGTTGCGCCCCGGTGGCAGAAACGCTGCTAGATGCTAGCGCCAAAGAATCAGCGGCAGTGGGAGAAACCGAAGCTGGCACAAATATGGTATCCCCTTGTTGCAAGATAATATCCTGGGTGCGATCTGCGGTTTGCAATAGTTGGGAATAATTCACCGTAAAGGTTTGTTGTCTACCTCCCCGCACGAGTCGAATAATCTGAATTTGGGTAATATCCGCCGTTTGTCTGATTCCCCCTGCTACTTGCAACGCTCGCGCCAGGGTGGGGACGGCACCCGTCCCTTCCGGTTGAACCACATAAGGTCCAGGACGAGTAACTTCCCCCACAACTACAACATTAAGCGGTTGATTCGTCGCGGGGGCGAAGCTGGAAGCGGCTAAATCGAGTGCCTGGGTGGCGTTGACGCTGGTAGCAGGCGGTACAAATACGGTATCTCCCTGTTGCAAAATGACATCTTGAGCGCGATCGCCATTATCCAACAATTGGGAAAGATCGACATTCAAGGTTTGTTGTCCGCCACTCCGCGTCGATCGAATCACCTGGATGCGACTAATATCCGCAGATTGGCGGATGCCCCCAGCGATTTGTAGCGCCCGCGACACGGTGGGGACGGCACCGGATTGATCTGGTTGGACGACTTGTGGACCGGGACGAGTCACTTCCCCCACAACGGCGACATTTATGGGTTGATTCGTGGTGGGGGCGAAGCTGGCGGCGGCTAAATCGAGGGCTTGGGCTGGATTGACCGAAGTAGCAGTGGGAACAAATACAGTATCGCCCTGTTGCAAGATTAAATCTTGAGAGCGATCGCCAGCACGCAACAGCTGTTGTAGATTGACGTTAAAGACTTGTTGTCCGCCGCCCCGGGTCGGTCGCAGTACCTGGATGCGACTAATATCGGCAGATTGGCGGATGCCCCCAGCGACTTGCAGCGCGCGGGACACGGTGGGGACGGCACCGGATTGATCTGGTTGGACGACTTGTGGACCGGGACGAGTCACTTCCCCCACAACGGCGACATTTATGGGTTGATTCGTAGTGGGGGCGAAGCTGGCGGCGGCTAAATCGAGGGCTTGGAACCGATTGGCAGTTGTAGCAGTGGGAACGACGATAGTATCGCCCTGTTGTAAGACTAAATCCTGAGAGCGATCGCCAGCACGCAACAATCGTTGCAGATTGACGCTAATCGCTTGTTGCCTTCCACCCCGCGTTGCCCGACGTACCTGGATGCGACTAATATCCGCAGATTGGCGAATGCCGCCTGCCACTTGCAGCGCCCGCGATATCGTAGGGAGGGCGCCGGTTTGATCTGGTTGGACAATTTGTGGACCGGGACGAGTCACTTCACCAACAACGACAACGTTAATTGGTTGATTGCCAGCGGGGGCAAAACTAGCCGTGGCAAGTTGGGAAGCTGCTGCCGGGTTGATACCAGCGGCGGTGGGAATAAAGATGCTGTCTCCATCCCGCAAAGCGATATTTTGACACTGATCCCCCCGTTGCAGCAAGGACAAAAGATTAACCGCGATCGTTCCGCGTCCGGGTCTAACCACCTGCACCCGTGGCAAATCTGCCGACTGAGTAATGCCCCCAGCCAGAGTCAGCGCCTGGGTTAACGTGGGGAATTGAATCCCCGCACCGCCAGCGGTGATGGGGATGCTGTAGGAACCAGGGCGGGTAATTTCCCCAGATACTGCCACGTTGAGGGGGCGGGGCGCCACCAAGATGACGGTAATAATAGGTCGTCTGAGGAAGGGTGCGTATCGCGTCCGCACGACGTTAGATGCTTGTTCCAGGGTCAATCCTGCTACCGATACACGACCGACGAGTGCCAAGTTGACCGTACCATCCGGTAGTAATTGGTATTCACGGGTATATTCTGGCACATTAAATACATCTAATTGAATGCGATCGCCAGCACCTAAAGTATAAGGTTCTGCTTGGGGACAAGGGGTAGCAGTGGTTTGGGTTACTCTCCTACGGGTTTGGGCAAAACTAACTTCTGCGCCGGTCAGCACCAGTAAACCTGAGAGGAATATACTTGTAGCGGGTTTGACTATTGAGTTGGGTTTGGGATTGCTAGCACCGACCATTGAGCGATACCCCATGCTTCGACCTGAAAAAATTTTGCCGTACCAGAGGTTAATTTAACTCCCTGTGTAGGCGCTTTCCTAATTTAACTGAAACCGCGCTTGCATGTAAGAATATATCCCACCGTCAAAGCCATAGGCTCAGATAAACTGGTGAGAGTACCGGAGGGAGTCTCCCATGCAAGGTCTGAGCGAATTCATCAATAATACGATGCCACAGTGGAACGTACCGGGACTGGCGATCGCCATCGTCAAAGATAACCAAATTATCTTTTGCGAAGGTTTCGGTTTGCGGGATATCAAAAACAACTTAAAAGTCACGCCCAAAACCCTTTTTGCTATCGGTTCTTGCACCAAAGCATTTACCACAATGGCTATGGGGATTTTAGTTGACCGAGGTCAATTAGATTGGGATCTACCCGTTAGAAATTATCTTCCCAGTTTTAAACTTTACGATTCCTACGTCAGCGAACATATAACCCCCCGGGATTTAGTCACCCATCGGTCGGGTTTACCCCGTCACGATGCCATGTGGTATAGAACTCATTTCACCCGCGAAGAAATCATCAACCGCTTGCAATATCTCGAACCCACCAAAGAATTGCGGACGGTTTTTCAATATAACAATTTAATGTACTTGGCGGCGGGTTACTTAGTCGGTGAAATAGCAGGTTGTACTTGGGAAGAATTTGTCCAACGGGAAATTTTGCAGACTTTGGGAATGGTCAGCAGCAATTTTTCCGTAGAAGCGTCCCAAAAAACTGATGATTTTGCTTGTCCCTACCTACATAAAAATGAGGAAGTCAAAGAAATTCCCTTTCTCAATATTGACGTTGTTGGCCCTGCTGGCTCTATAAATTCCAACATTACTGATATGGCGCAGTGGCTTTTACTGCATTTAAATCGTGGCAAGGTAGGGGATAAACAAATGATTTCACCCAGCAATCTAACGCAGATGTATACGCCACAGATTGTAGAACCAAACCCGCAGGAAGAGCGTGAAGTTTTGAATCCCAGTTATGGTTTGGGATGGGCTATCTATGCTTACAGAGGGTATAAAATTGTGCAACATGGAGGGGGAATAGATGGATTTTCTGCCTTGACAACCTTGCTGCCTCAAGACAATATAGGGGTTGTGGTTTTGACGAATTTAAACGCGAGTCCACTGCATTCTATTGTGACTTTTTATGTATGCGATCGTTTACTAAATTTAGACCCAGTTCCTTGGAACGATCGGATCAAAGAAGGAGTCGCTAAGGGCAAAGAATCTAAAACCAAAGCCAAAGAAAAAATCGCAGCAGAACGCCAACCTGGAACCCAACCCTCCCATCCTTTAGAAGATTATACAGGCAATTACGAACATCCCGCCTATGGAATTATTTCAGTTGAACTCAAAGACAACAATTTAACCACAACTTATAATTCAATTGTCTCTCAACTCCAGCACTATCACTACGATACTTTTGCATCTTACTCGGAAGTGGGAGAAATGCTTGAATTACCACCGGATTTGATATCTTTCGTGACGGATAAAAAAGGCGATGTTACCAGCCTCTACGTGCCGATGGAACCGGCTTTGAAAGATGCTGTATTTACTCGGATGCCTGAAAAAAGCATGACCGAAGTCAGCTTTTTGGAAAAATTTGTGGGTGAATATGAGCTGGCGGGACAAACTCTCACAATCTCTTTAAGAGGCGAGGGATTAATTGCCTCATTAACGGGTCAACCAGATTACGAATTAGTTCCTTACGAAGGCAGTGAATTTAATCTGAAAAATTTATCCGGATTTAGTATTAAATTCACAAAAGATGCCGCTGGAATTGTGACTGAAGCTGTAATTACTCAACCGAATGGCACGTTTACAGCTACTAAGAAAACATCAAGGGATTGGTGATGGGATATGCCTGCGGCACGGGAAGCGATCGATCTTTTAAGTAACTCTAAAGTTCGAGCGATCGCTATGGCAACAGGACTGACGCAACATCTCCTAATAGTTGGGGCAACCACGGGGGGATTGCCCCTAGGAAATACGATCAGGACTTAGGCAAACACCAAAGTTTCTCTGAAAAATCGTTGATTGGGAAGCGAGAGATTTAGGAAGAAACAAAGGTGATGGTTGCGACCTGCGTCAGTCCTGTCTAAATTATGCTGGAAAAATACCGATGTAGACGCGCTGTTGAATTTAAACCCTGGTCAAAACCCCAAAAACCTCGTCTGAAGCATTCTCAAAAATAGCGCCGCGTTGCTTCAAATCCTGCTTCACTTCTTCAGAAAGACCTAAGTTATTTTTAAATCGAGCATTCTTTACATTAGCGCGGCTCAAATTGGTATTTTTTACACTAGCACCCCATAAGTTAGCACCGTTCAAATTGGCACCGCTTAGATCGGCATTGTTCAAATTGGCATCCCTGAGGTTGGCATTGTGCAAATTAGCACCATTCAAGTTTACACCTCGCAGGTCAGCATCGTGCAAGTTGACACCTTTAAGGTAAGCAACGCTGAGGTTGGCATCCCGCAGATCGGCGTTGGTCAGGTTTGCATGACCCAAATCGGCAATTCTCAGGTTGGCATATCTTAAATCGGCATTGCTCAAATCAGCACCGCTGAGGTTGGCATCGATCAAATCTACATTCCTGAGATTGGCATTGCTGAGATTAACTTCCCTCAAGTTTGCACCCGCAAAGTCTTTAGTTTTTTTCAACATTTTTTGAGGATTTGCGATTTTCTTTTTCTTGCTTTTAGTAACCAATGCCATAGTCAGTGCCAAGGTCAATCCCGCAACCCAAGCAGGTGGATTACCTCGAGTCAGCAACAGCATTATCAGAGAAACAGAACCTACTTTAGCTGTTGGCTTAACTAGGGAACCAAATCTATTCTTGGTTGGCTCAAAACTACTAATTGGCTGACAATTAATCAGATTCATTTTTAATACCTCCCCTGCGATTCCTCAAATCACTTAAGTTGGCCCAGATACACCCGCTCAAGAACAAGGATGATTCACAGCAGAAAGGTAGATGCAATTTGGACCCAAATGCCATAGGTTTTTTACGATTTATTGCAGATAAATACCCATAATTTGAGCATTCTGATACTTTCATGCAAATTGATTACAAAAATTTTAAAATCTGTAGATGCTGAAAAGTTTTGGTTAAATTACTAAGTGAACAACCTCTGTTTTCTCTGGGTGCGGTCGTAAGTAGTTGGTAGATACGAAGGATATCCTTCAATAGTCCTCCTTGTTTCCCTGGTCATGTTTAACATTAACACACCCGTTTTCTTTTGGGTTTATTGGTGCTTCTAAGCATACTCTGAAGTTCCAGAAAGTTTTAACTGTAAAAATACTGAATAAATGTTAAATTTATATAAAATAACGAGGTATTTTCTAGGTAGTAAATAAATTTTAAAGCCTCAGTAGATTTTCTGAGTTTAATTATTAGCAATAATGCTACGAATAAAAAAATAGTGAATAGGGATCGCTCTTCAATACAGCAAGGAATGAAAGGGGAGAAAGGGGAAGAAATTTCCCGTTTTTCCCTTCTTAAAGCCAGCAAAACCCTTACAAATCCTCAAAAATAGCTCCCCGTTGCCTCAAGTTCTGCTTTAGCTCCAGAGAAAGTCCAGGGTTGTTGCCAAATTGCGCTGACTTCACATTTGCACCGCTCAAATTAGCGTTACTAAGATTAGTTTCGCGCAGATTCGCACCGGACAGATCGGCACCCCCCAAATTGGCTAGCGCCAAACTGGCACGGTGCAAGTCTGTAAAGCTCAAATCTGCATTTTCCAAATAAGCACCGCTCAAATCTGCACCGCTGAGTATAGCACCGCTCAGGTTAGCTTCGCTCAAATCTGCATCGGTTAAATCTGCACCCCGGAGATTGGTACGGCAAAGATTAGCACCGCTCAAATCAACCTTGCTTAAATTAGCTCCAAGCAAGTTACCGCCAGCAAAATCTCTGGTCAAATCGAGCGCAGCAATTTGCGCCAGTTCCAGAAAATCGTTAGTTTTAGCTTCGCTAATCTGGTGGATTAGCTCTTGAAGTTGTTCCAAGTTTGAAGAATTTTCAACTGCACTAAAACTGGGAGAACACTCGTAGCATAACTGCGCTTGACTCAGATAAGGCTGTAATTTAGCTGAATCCAGAAAAACAACCAGTTTTCTTTCTATTACTGCATGTTGATTTGGGCTAATATCATATCGCCATAAGCCTTCAGCATCGGTTAAATAAACATCTGGCGGGGAAACTTCAAACCTGGCTGCAAAACGACAGGGTTTTTCGGTTACTTTCAAAGTTCCCAGCTTCACCTGATGCAATAAACCTTTCAAAGGATTGACTGCAAAAACCCAAACCGAATTTTCGTTTAAATCATTTGTCGTTACCTGACAAAAAGCATCGCTGAGTTCACCAGATGCTAAAGAGAATTCTCCACCTTCGATTTTGAGCTTTAATTCACCACCTTTTAGCCCGAACTTGACGCGACCACCGAGTAAAGATTCCCACTGTTGGTTAAATTCTAAAGTCAAATACAATTCCAGTTCCTGCTTATCAGTTACTGGAATTGCGTCTAATTTCATCGACAGGCAGTCGGGATATTTGTTTTCAGATTCTAGCAGAGGCATGGTAAATCAACCTCGAAGCAGTTCAAGGGTTGCACAATTTAACGCTACCACGATGGTGCGAGCAGTTATCAGCGCTCGCGTCAAAAATTTAAGGGCGTTGCTTGCACATAACAACGCCCAGAAAAAAATTCCCGCTCTATAAAAGATTGTTAAATTATTCAGCCGAGTCCAAGACTGATGCCAGAAAAATTGCTTCCCTATATGACGTCAATTAAGAGCGCCTAACTCAAAGCGGCATTACTGCGGTCATAGCTTGCCCGGAAACTGGGTTCTGGTTTGCCTTGGGTATGAGTCCAGTACTCATCATCAACAGACAGGTTAAATTCAGCCGCCGCACGCCCCAGCATCGCTTGCTGTCGATTCTTAATCCAGTGATGGTGACGCATCATCAGGGCGCGAGCTTGATCTTGAGTAGACATACTGTGTTTCTCCTTCTTCCTAATTCCCTTGGTGACCTTCTATTAATTAAGATACCAGAAAAATCTGTAGCATAAGCTACCGTTTTTCCAATTTAATAAAAATTTACGTCCCGCCTCTCGCGTCTCGCCTCTGGTTCCCAGGCGACCGCCTGGGAACGAGTGCGTCAGAGGCTGCGCCTCGGTGCAGTTGGTGACTGACACAAGCGATATGCATACCCTAGCTGGCGCGAACGCACAGGCGCTTGACCTCTACAGGCTTCTCCAGCTATGATGCATACAAGTTACGGTTTTAAATCATGTTTGCAAAGCAGCCATCTCTACATCACCTGACTAGCCTTCTGCTGGGGCTGGGGCTGCTGCTGCGCCTTGGGCGCAAATAATTTTTTCACCATTTCAATCAAGTTTTTATCAGTGGGGGAAGCCGCTGCGGAAGACAGCGCTACTATGCTTCCCACGGACATAAACATTAGCAATTAGCAATTAGCAATTAGCAATTAGCAATTGGAGAATCTTATGCGACTGCATCAAACACTTGGGATGTTGCTGCGACTGTTTTTGGGTTGTCAGACTTGGTTTGATTGGCAAACTGACAGCCCTATTTTCGCCACAATTTCTCACAAATATCGAACAAAAAGGAAGAAACGATCGTGTTGACCAATCCCGCGACAAAATATCGCCAATTTGCCCAGATTAACTTGCCCAACCGCACCTGGCCTGGTAAAACAATAACTCATCCACCGATTTGGTTAAGTACCGATTTGCGAGACGGTAACCAAGCTTTAATCGAACCGATGAACGTCGAACGCAAATTGCGTTTGTTCCAGATGTTAGTCGATATTGGTTTCAAAGAAATCGAAGTTGCCTTTCCCTCCGCTTCACAAACTGACTTTGATTTTGTCCGCTATCTAATCGAACATCAATTAATTCCCGACGACGTGACGATTCAGGTATTGACGCAAGCGCGAGAATCATTAATTCGCCGCACGTTTGAATCTTTGCAAGGAGCGAAACGAGCAATTGTCCATTTGTACAACGCCACCTCTCCCGTATTTCGCCAAACTGTGTTTAATTTGGATCGACAGGGAACAATAAACCTTGCAGTTTCAGCCGCAAAACTATTCGTAGAACTTGCCGCAGCACAACCGCATACTGAATGGTATTTCCAATATTCCCCCGAAACATTTACGGCGACAGAACTCGACTTTGCCAAAGAAATTTGCGACGCAGTTCTCGATATTTGGCAACCAACGCCAGAACATAAAGCGATTATCAACCTTCCGGCGACGGTTGAAGTCGCGACTCCGAATATTTTCGCCGATCAAGTTGAGTGGATGCACCGCAATTTAGAACGACGGGAGGGGGTAATTTTAAGCGTACATCCGCACAACGATCGCGGGTGTGCAGTTGCAGCAGCAGAACTCGCTCAAATGGCAGGTGCAGATCGAGTCGAGGGATGTTTGTTTGGTAACGGCGAACGCACGGGAAATGTGGATTTGGTAACATTAGCTTTGAATCTTTACACCCAAGGCATCCATCCAGGGTTAGATTTTTCTGACGTTAACCAAGTAGCAAGAACGATCGAAGATTGTACGCAATTGCCAATTCATCCTCGCCATCCTTATGTGGGAGATTTGGTATTTACAGCATTTTCAGGTTCGCATCAAGATGCGATTAAAAAAGGCTTGGCGGTACAGAAACCGGATGCAATTTGGCAAGTGCCTTATTTACCGATCGATCCGGCAGATGTGGGACGAAATTACGAATCAATTGTGCGCGTCAACAGTCAATCTGGGAAAGGTGGCATCGCCTTTTTGTTGGAACGGGATTACAATTTAATCTTGCCGCGTCGATTGCAAATTGAGTTTAGCCAAATCGTACAGCGAGAAATGGATGCACGCGGTCAAGAAATGTCATCATCTGACCTTTGGGAATTATTTGAGCAGGAATATTTGCAAGCTTCTTCGCCGTGGAAGTACGTTGCTCACGATTTATTTGAAGAAGGAGAGGCGATTGCGGCGACGTTGCAAATAGATGGGGAAATTGTCAAGATTAGCGGGCGAGGAAATGGCCCGATCGATGCGTTTTTGAATGCATTAAATTTGGGTTTGCGGCTGCATAATTATGAGGAAAGGGCGCTTTCTGGGGGGAGCGATGCGCGTGCGATCGCATACGTAGAAATTGCTACCGATCTCATCGGAGGAACGTTGCACGGCGTCGGGGTTCACTCGAATATTGTAGCCGCATCGTTGTTAGCAATTCTCAGTGCAGTTAATCGAGCATTGCGGCAAAAAATGTAGCAACCAATCAGAAACTGGGTTTTTTAGCCCCCAGGTTAAAACCTGGGGCTACACAAACTCTCGCCCGCCTACGCGGGCTAAAATTATTAAAGGCTGCGAAGGCAGCCTTTGTTTGTATAGCCACACTAAAGCCTGGGGCTACACAAACTCTCGCCCGCCTACGCGGGCTAAAATTAT
>NZ_JBHFNP010000266.1:0-6154 GCF_041929235.1 Microseira sp. BLCC-F43 | reverse complement strand
TTGACATACTCCGTTAACCTAAGCATGGGAGTCACCCCCCATGCAAGGCTTCAGAACCGGACGTGAAAGTTTGCCTCACATCCAACTCCTCTCCAAATTGACCCTTGTCATGGGTACTACGTTGAGTAGAAAGGTTGCGCTTATCACCGTGTATCTGGTCGTGACAGTGTAGGTGGACAGCAACTAAATTTTCAAACCGATTATCCCTGTGATTTCCATTTTTATGATGGATTTCTATCAGGTCATCTGGATGAAAATTTAGTCCACAGCGATCGCATTTTCCTTTTTGTCTCTTAATGGTTGTAGTAACCTTCTTTGAGATTCCAGGATATTCGCCTTTACCTTGGCGACCATATGTCCAGTTTCCATCGTAGGGTGACGCTTCACCCTTAACTTTGATGTGCCGGGTAATCTTGGTATTGGTATGTTTTGGCCAAACGAGTTTATCGTTGCCAAAAGTCCAATTTTTGTGTTTCTGAATCTGCCAGTATTTCCTGGCAATCCATTTACCCGGCTTCTTAGGATGCCTGAACTTACCCCAGCTTCGGAAGAGTTTCCAGAATAACTTGTGGTCGAGTTCTTCAAATGCTTCGTTGCTACAAACCGAACCATAGTAATTACACCTACCTGTAATTATTGGAATCAGTTGCGAGATTAACTCATCTTGGGTCGCACTTCGGCATTGAGTAATTTTCTTTGCCAGATGGCGATAGTGAGTTTTCACTTGCGCAGCTGCTGGTCTGACGAGTGTCTTGAAACCCGTTTTAACTTTGTTGTTCTTGCCACAGTTGTTTTTACCCACAGGGAAAGAACGGATATTAAATCCAACGAAGTCGAACCCCGGTTCTTGATTGCCCTCAATTTTGTTGAGGGTATGAGTGATTCTGGTTTGGCTTGGTTTCAATTCAAGGTCTAACTCGGCTAACCATTTTGAAGCTATTTCCTGGCATTTTTCTATGGCTTGTCTATCAGGGTGCACCATGACAAAGTCATCGGCATACCTAATGATTTGGGGTTTCCATAGGTGCGATTTCCCGTCAATTTTTACTTTGGTGGGAAAGGCATTTTTGATTGTGGTTTCTAGACCGTGCAGATCTACGTTAGCTAATAAAGGTGAAATCACGCCGCCCTGCGGGGTTCCTTCTTCTGTAGGAAAGAGGTTTCCTTGGTCTATCACCCCTGGTTTAAGCCAGTCTCGTATGACTCGCTCAAAGAGAGGAAATGTGTTTAGCTTCAAAACCAGTTTTTGATGGTTGATTTTGTCGAAGCATTTAGCGATATCTGCGTCCAATACGTATTTGGCTTTTTGGCAGAAGGCAGTATGAATTGCTTCCACAGCATCCTGTGTAGACCTTCCTGGTCGGAAGCCGTAGGAGTTGGGTTCAAACAAGGCTTCCCATTCTGGTTCTAATGCCAGTTTGAGTAGTGCTTGAGTTGCTCTATCTCTGATTACCGGGATACCCAAGGGTCGTTTTTCGTCTTTTCCGGGTTTTGCAATCCAAACCCTGCGGGTTGGTAGTCCACTGGCTTCTATTTCCAGTGTGTTAACCATTTCGATGCGCTGTTTGGGCGTGAGAAATTTAATTCCGTCAACTCCGGCGGTTTTCTTCGCTTGGTTTTCTTGGGTAACTCGCCTGACGGCGAGGCATTTCGCTCCCCAGGATTTCGTCAATAGTCTTTGCAGACGATGGACTTTTTTGACATTTCCACTCTTCGAGGCTTGATAGATTCTATGTTGGAGCTTGAAGACTTTAACCTGGATTTTCTTCCAGGGTAAATCCTTCCATTCATACCTAATCGTTAGCGATTGGCTCATAACATGTTAACTCTACTAATTGACTCTATCCTTCAACTTGTAGTGGCTACGTCTGCTTATCCTTGGTATTACCCAAGGCGTTTGCTTCTTAGCCAATCCTTCCTTCTAATTGCATCCGGTTGATACCTACTCAAATCATCGACCTTATTTGAGGGCGAAGTAGAAGGTTATCCCGTTCCTGTTATTCGTTTGATGTTGGTTTTAGGATGTCACTGTCTACCGGGTCATACTTTGAGGGTGAAAATTACTGCGGTTGTAGCAGTAACCTCGGATAACCGTTACCTTTTGGTCTGGCTTGTCAGTCTCTTTTAGCCAGTTGCCTTTCACGACAGATTAGTGTGACGAGAGCTTGTGCTATCCATCACCAACTCTGTTAGGTGGGATTCTGGATGAGACTTCCAGTTACCATCGTTTATCCCCGCTTCATCCGTTTGATAATCAGTCGCTCAGATGGGGGCTATACTGTCACCTTGTCACCACAAGGGGTAGGAATTACACCTACACGAATAACAAGTTGTCAAGGTACAGTTTTGGAATGTTTCGGCATTCCTTGCGTAGGATTTGCCGCCAATCCTTGAGTATTGCTACTCATTTCTGGCTCACGGGTCGCACCCAGCCTGAAGGCGTGGGGATTCTTTACGCTTCATTGGGTTTTGCTACCGAAGTAGTCTTACAATCCCTCGACGTACATTTAAGGTCGTGCCGATGCCCCATGCCGACCATTTCTATATTTTTGGCTGCATTTTCGTCTCTATCCTGCTGAGTGCCGCAATTGAGACATAGCACTGAACGAACGGATAGATCCAATTTGCCCCAACGATATCCACAACAGGAGGTAGAGTCGATGGGGAAATCACTTTCCCCACCTCTGTTGCAAAACCGAACGTGAAGCTTTCGCTTCATTCGGCTTCTCTTTGGCTTAGCTTCTGCCACAAGTACCATAACTACCATCGTTGGCAGTTTTTGCATCGTGGCAATGTCGATGAAGTAATTGGAGATTATCATAAGAGTTTTTTCCTCCTTTTGATTTGGGTTCTATGTGGTCTATCTCTATTACGTCATCTTGTCTAAAGTAGTGACCGCAGCACGCGCATTTTCCTTTCTGTTTCTGAAGTAGCTTTGCAACTCTTATTGGTATCTCTGGGTGTTTTCCTAATCTGGTTGCCCAATAGGTATAATCCCCATCATAGGGACTTCTGGCACCTTGCACTTTTATGTACCTTGAGATTTCAGTTTCGCCGTGTTTGGCTAATTTTAATCCCTCCGTGGTGCAGAAATACCAGTTGTCAGTCCCTACTGAGATCCAATATTTAGAGAAAGTTTCATGCTTATTACTTTTACGGCATCGCCGGATAGCCCATCTTCTTAGTTTTTGCCATACCAGATAATCCATTTTAGCAAAGATTTCTTGGCTGACTACATGGGAGTAGTAATTAGACCATCCTTTTATTATTGGATTTAGTTCGAGTATTAATTCGGACTGTTTCCTGTTTTTATGTTGGTCAATTACTAAACCTAACTTTTGTTGATCTGCTTTCCTTTTCTCCTTACTTGGGGTGATGAGCGTGTTAAATCCTAGACTTTTCCCTTGCGAGTTTTTGGCACTTCGATAGTTACCTGTTGGATATTGCCTGATATTAAATCCTAGAAAATCAAAACCTTTGTTTCCATTTAGCTCTATGAGCGTATGGCAGATTCTGGTTTGACTGGGTTTTAACTCTAATCCCATTTGGGTCAGCCATTCGGATATTACTATTTGACACTTTTTAACTACTTCGATGTCTTCATGTATGCAGACAAAATCATCTGCATATCTAATTAAACTGATGGATCTCTTCAGAGATCTCGGCCTTACCTTAAATCCTTTTATATGGAGCGATTGAACGAATTATTCGATTAGCTTTTCTAACCCGTGTCAGGCTATATTTGCTAATAAAGGTGAAATTACACCACGTTGTGGGGTTCCTTCTTCAGTCGGAAATAATTGTTTTCCATCCATCACTCCCGATTTAAGCCATGCCCTAATTTGTCGTTGCATTTTGGGGAAGCTGTTAATCTTTTTGAGAAGTGCTTGATGATTGATTTTGTCGAAGCATTTAGCAATGTCCGCGTCGAGTACATATTTGGCTTTTTGGCCAATTTGAATGAATATTGCGGCTATTGCGTCATGGCAACTTCTGCCTGGGCGGAATCCATCAGAGTTTTCCTCAAATACGGCTTCCCATTCAGGTTCGAGAGCTAATTTAGCCAGGGCTTGAACTGCCCTATCTCTCATAGTGGGTATTCCTAGTGGGCGTTTTTCACCATTTGGTTTTGGTATCCAGACTCGACGAGTCTTTTTACTTTTACCGTTGAGTTTTAATTCCCTTGCAAGTTTGAAACGTGCTACTGGGGATAGGGATTTGATTCCATCCACTCCTGCCGTTTTCTTACCTTGATTATCCTGTGTTACCCTTCGAGTAGCTAATAGCTTTGCTGACCATGAGTTAATCAGTGTCTTTTGAAGTCTGCGTACAGCTTTAGTATCACCACGACTCTTGGCTCTGTAAAAAAAAAATGCGCTTTTGTAACTTGTAGACGTTCCTTTCTATTATTTTCCAGTTGATTTCTTTCGATTGGATGTTAAGATTTCTTCCGGTGTATACTGGGATGTCGTCTATCCATTCCACCCTGAACTCTGGTTCGGTATTAGACATATACATTACTAATCACACCTTTACTATCTAAGTCAAAGTGTCTGCGTCAGCATATCCTTCCTGTTACAGAAGGCTTTGGCTTCTTAGACAATCCTTCCCCCAGAATTCTTATGGATGGTTTCCTACTCAGACATCGACCTTTCTGAGAGATTAGAGGGGGTTACTTCGTTCCAAATTACCTTTTGTTTGAGTCCTTAGAGTTCCATTTTCCACCGAGTTTATTGGTAGCGTATGTTGGTCAAGGCTGCAATTGCCAACGCCTTAAGTATCTTTGCCTTTTGGCTTGGGCGATAACTGTCGTAGCCCATTTAGCCTCACGATGGTTCAGACATGGATTCAAGCTTTCGCTTTTACTCATAGACTCTTGCTCGGTAGGGTTCCGCGTACAGTTCGCGGTTACTACCTTTCTATCCCGCTTTACCGCTTTGATGACCATTCACCGCCGTAGGGATAGTGCTGTCACTACTACGCCTATAGGGTAAGACTTCCGATTTCTAGGTTACTTTCGGTCACTTACAAGGTAATTTAGTTGTCATCTGTAAGGGATTAAAGTGCGAACTCAATCCTTGCTGGATTACCCTACAGAAGCTAACCGTCCCCCGATTGCTCGGTTTAGGTTAAACGAATCGCACACAAACTTGGCTAGTTGGCTCCCATCGGCTGATGACAATAAATTCGCGATCTAGCTTTTGGGATTTTGCCGATAAGAGGACTCGGAATTCTCGCCACCCTTGCATGCTGATTGCTCGCGCCAATTTGGAATTTTTTAGCAAGCCGGATACATTCAAATCTTCTAGTGCAATAACTTGGTTTTCGTTTACCACACGAGTCGATAGCTTGTGCAGAAAGTCTCTCCGATTGTCCGCAATTTGGTTGTGCAGCTTAGCAATTGAAATGCGAGTTTTTTCGCGACGATTTGAGCCTTTCTCCTGACGAGCCAGCTGGCGCTGCTTGCGACGAAGACGTTTGTCCAACTTTGAATAATTAGGACTTTCAACCTTCTCGCCAGTACTTAGGGCTGCAAATGTTTTTAGCCCCAAATCAATTCCTACAGATGCGTTAATTGCGCCAATCCTAGAGGGATTAATTTCAACAACAAAGCTAAGAAAATAGCGATTAGCACAGTCTTTAATCACCGTTACGGAATTAGGCTGAGACGGCAGATAACGCGACCAAATTGGTTTAACGTTGCCAATCTTGGCAAGATAAACCTCTTCACCTTTGATGGAAAAGCTGTTTAGCGTAAACCGCGCCGCCTGACGACCTGTTTTCTTTTTGAATTTAGGCAAGCCGACTTTTTTACCTTTTCGTTTCCCGTTGCGAGAGTCGAAAAAATTTTTGTAGGCCACGCCTAAATCAGCAACAGACTGCTGCAACGGAGTTACAGAAACACCGCTCAACCATTCCCGCGCAGATCTCCTCTTGGCTTGAGTAATTACAAGTTTTTGTAAATCGCCATTTTTAGGTAGCTTTTGGGACTGTTTGCAGATTGCCAATGCATCGTTGTTGAACTAAGCCAGAGCGTCACCTCTCTGACTCGTCTTCAGAACCGGACGTGAGACTTTCACCTCATCCGGCTCCTCAGTTACTTGGTGCTTGTCACCCATACCAACCATATCCTGAGCAGTTTTTAAGTCGTGGC
>NZ_JBHFNP010000265.1:0-2816 GCF_041929235.1 Microseira sp. BLCC-F43 | reverse complement strand
TACAAGATGATTTAGTTATCATCAGTTAAGGATTCAAGTGCGAACTCTACTCTTTTGGGTTACTTAACTGATGTCTAACATCCTCCTATTTCTAGGTTTCGTTAGAACGAATCGCACGAACAGTCCCAGCCCCACGCGCTTTATGTTGATAGCAGCATTAATGTCCCTATCAACCCAAAGCAATTCAAATTCATCCCAGTACTCGCGGATGTCGCAATCAGTGAAGATGAATTCGTCACGATACGCGAGCAATTGAGATGTGTATGCAGGTTTTACTGCTATTGTCCACACCCGGTGCTTTTCCAGCTATGTATTCTAGGATTTTGAAAAACTGTCCAAAAGCGGCATCATTCCAGGATTTGTTTAATCCGCTTTTGGCACTCTGACCATTGGGCAAATACTTACCATCTTCATCAAGCTTTGCTTTGTTTCGCTTCGACAAAGCTTTTAAGTTTAAATCTTCATGTACAAAAACTTTTTTATTTGTCCGAACTACGGCATGAGCAGTCTTAAAAGCGTGGTCTTTCCTCGCTCTAGCAATACGTTGATACAAAGCAGCTTCACGTTTAGCCAATTTTCGACGCGATCTACTGATCTTTTTCTTGGCTGATTTACGATTAGAAACTTTGGCTCGCCGTTTTTCCGACTTTCTGAAAGACTTTAAAGAAGGTAATTTGGTATTTTCCGAAGTTGCCAAATAATCGTCTTCATGCAACACTGCATCCAATCCCAGAGTGTTATCCCAAGTTGGAATTACTTCATCTGGCGTAAAAGCAGGTACGTTAGGGTCTTCTAGGCAAATTGTGATGTACCAACCATCTGCTTTCTTGGTTAAGAGTGCATTTTTAAGTACAAAACCATTAGGTAAAGGTCGATGTAAACGTACTTTTATCCAACCTTTGAGTTTTGAAATTGACAAGAATAACCAGTTTTTTTCAATTCGTTCAATCTTTATAGCTTGTCCTTCACTCCGCATATTGCGGTAACGTGCCGCATTTTTTAAACTTGGCTTCCCACTACGATTACCATTGCTGTCCCCCTTGATAAAGCGATAGAAAGCCAAATCCACTCGTTTAGAAACATCTTGCAATGTTTGAGATGGGACACAAGTAAAATCTAGTAATTCTCCAGAATTACCAACTATAAACAAGTCTTCTTTAAGAGTAGGAAGCTGTTTCTTTTGATAATATAAATCTGGATTATCTCGTAGTTGAGGCAACGGACAACTGATTATCGAACAATAATTAATACTGTTGCGGTTATTCTCCCACCAATCAAATCTGTCTCCTAGTTGCTTGTTGTACCAGTATTGGCAAATTCTCAACCAAGTATTCAGTTCTAGTTTTTGATTGGTATCTGGATCAGCTCGATACTGATAGTTAAGCAACAAAGGAACTCACCCCCTGACTCGCACTGTTATGATTTTAGACTACACTGATTGTATCAGAGTTCCTGGATTTGTGAAAAATGATTTTGTTTCAAAAGGGCGGTGTGACCATCTCAACTTTGAAGCAGTATATTGAATCGCAAGACAGTCCAGAAATTGGCAATTCCTCATCGACCCCACTCCCGCGTTGACCGTCGGTCAACATTGGTCGGAGGTCAATTCGTCATTGCCCCAAAATTCATCTCACACTCCCCTTCGGGTGAGATGTGAGGCTTCTTTTGGTTCTAGCTAAAGGTGGTAGGGGCAAGAAAGCACCTTACAAAACCGAAATGTACCGTATACCCAGCCCTATCAAAGAAACCGTGCAACAGCTTGCAGCAGCATTTAAAAGGGTTTGCGGCAATGAATCCTCACTCATTACTCCTTCCCAATTACTGAAACAGGTTCAATCTACCATTGCCAGAGCAGCATATCCTCAGAGGGACCTAGAAGCCCCTAAAAACTTGATATCAACTTCTGAGGCAACTATCACTGAGTCATGTCAAGAAGCGATGGAACGCTTAGAAGCTGTCAGGGAATTGATGATTAAGTGGAAAGGGAATGCCAAGGACACAAGGAACTGGGTAGAGGCTAACCGATTGTTAAGAGAATTGGAAAAAATATCGTCTCCCACAGAAAAATATTTTAGAGTAGCAAAACTGCTAGACCATTCTTAACCCAGTATTCGTGCTGTTGTCGTCACATTTCTATCAGTAATCAAGCGGGCAACGCGATTCGAACGCGCGACATTCACCTTGGCAAGGTGACGCTCTACCGCTGAGCTATGCCCGCACTTGCTTTACCTTATCTAGCATCTCAGAATCAAATTGATTTGTCAAGGGTTTTTGGATTTTAGATTTTGGATTTTAGATTTGGCTCGCTGAGGGATGAGGGGCGGGCACAGCATGGTACAAAGACTTTTTCACTTTTGACATCCTCCCCATGCCTGAAGGCAAGGGGATTCCAAGAATCACTTCTTGCTGGCTCTCCTCTTTCTGTGACTCGGCTTACTTAGAGGAGTTGCCCCACCCAAGCAGAGGTCGATGTCAAAAGAGGCGTTTAACGTTCCCGTGTGCCCCACGGTACGGAGTGCTAACTCAAGTATGTTGATAGCTGCATTCCAGTCTCGGTCTTGTATATGCCCACAATGAGGACATCTATGAGTTCTTTCAGTATAATGATTTACTGCCGCTTTCATCACTTCAATTGTAGTGGGCGAGAGCTTTTGAGCAGTTATCATCGCGCTCCCCAGTATAATGATTTACTGCCGTTTTCATTACCTCAATTGTAGTGGGCGAGAGCTTTTGAGCAGTTATCATCGCGCTCAATGGGGGGAATTGCATAATAAAATTTCCGCTCGTGCCCCGAACAGCGGTAACCATCGGGGTCG
>NZ_JBHFNP010000264.1:0-7594 GCF_041929235.1 Microseira sp. BLCC-F43 | reverse complement strand
CTAGTATAAAACGCCGTAGTGGGAATCTGACTATAGTTGGAACTATAGATAACAGTACCACGAAGGAAATCTTGCATACCCTTAATCGGGCTTCAAGAAGCCCTCACCATACCTGTTAAGGTTGGTGAGGGAGTATGTCACAAGTTAATCAAGCTTACACATCCAAAACTGAAAGCTTGCACGGCGAAATCGTCCAAAACTTAGGCGGGGCAAAAGTTATCAAATCCAGCGACGGGTTTTTCATCAACCGGGATCTAAATGGTGCGCGCGGGATTTTCCTGGGTGCATTGGTTGATACGGTGCGGCTCGGTTTAGGGTAAAAATGGCAACATATAGCCCTAAGTGAGAACGCGGGAGAAATCCCGAATGTTCCATAACTGACTTTACGGATGGAGGTGAAAGCCCTCCACTTCAGGAGAGAAGTTACTCGCTATCTGCCCACACCGAGTAGACTCGGAATTCTACAGAGTGAAGCTGGGAACAGGGCGCAATCAGAGGATATGCAGGTATACCACACTGGCGCTAATGGGGCGACACCATGGATAAACTAGACCTAGAAAAACGTCTCAGCCAAGAGCGGCAACCTGAACTAATTATGCCGACTCCGTACCCTATATTCTCGCGGCGACCTCGTATCATCAGCCGCCAACTCCGAGAAGGGTAATGGCGTTGGTGGTCTGTCGTAAAATGTCATAACAATCTTAAAGTCGGAACGAGTAAAAACGGTGACAACGGTCTGTGGAAAGGTAGAACCCACAGTAGGCAAGACGAGATGCGGAAACCCTATCACCGGGTAGGACGAAGGGTAACTCGTTCGAGGCAATCAGAACACAAAACACAAAGGTGAGCATAGTTAGACACATGACTAGCAATAGTGATAGTGAACTTTGGAAGAATTTACCGTGGAAGAAATTCCGCAAAAATCTCTTCCGCCTCCAATGCAGATTGTGGAAAGCTATTCGAGTTGGCAACAGGAAACGAGCCAATAATCTCCAAAAGCTAATACTGAAGTCCCGAAGTGCAAGATTACTAGCAATTCGTCAGGTAACTCAGCTTAACACTGGTAAGAAAACAGCAGGTGTAGACGGCAAAGCTTCTCTAACTTTCTTTGAAAGGTTTGACCTAGACAACTTACTAAAAGCACAGGTTAATACTTGGAATCATAGCAAGCTGCGGCAAATACCAATCCCTAAGAAAGATGGTACTAAGAGAATACTCAAAGTCCCCAAATACAGAGCATGGCAATGTGTTATCAAATACGCCCTATAACCTGCCCACGAAGCTATTTTTGCTCAACGTTCCTACGGGTTTCGCCCTGGACGTTCGGCTCATGATGCACAGAAATATCTCTGCGATAATCTGAAATCGCGGGCTAACGGCAAGGATAAAATAATCCTAGAAATGGACATCGAGAAGTGCTTCGACCGCATTAGCCACAACCACCTAATGGCACAAGTAATAGCACCGCAAAGTGTAAAACTTGGGCTATGGAAGTGCCTAAAAGTAGGGGTCAATCCTGAGTTCCCCGAACAGGGAACGCCTCAAGGCGGGGTATGCAGCCCTCTTCTTGCCAACATTGCCTTAAATCGAATAGAAACCATACATAAATCTGTAAGATATGCAGATGACATGGTTTTTATTTTTAAGAAGGGTGATAACCAAGCAAAAGTTATTGATGAAATAATAGAATTTCTGCACGTGAGGGGATTAAATATTAAGTCGGCGAAGACTCGGTTCGTATCCGCGACTGATGGATTTAACTTTCTAGGCTGGAACTTTAAAGTCCAGAAAAACGGAAAATTTAGGTGTATTCCCTCTGAGCCAAACTATCTAACATTCCGTCAGAAAATTAAAGCCATAATTAATAACTCGAATTATGGTGCTTCAACCAAAGCTGAAAAACTTTCACCCATTGTCCGGGGCTGGAGAAACTATCACCGCTACTGCAAGATGGATGGCTCAAGGTTCTGATTGTGGCACACAAACCACAAGGCTTTTAAGGTATTATTAAAAGAAAAAACCATGACCAAACAACAAGCGGAATCCCTAGTCAAAAAGGCATTCGCCGCAGTGGCACATTCAGAAAACAAACACATCATGGTTAAAGGGGACGCATCCCCTTTCAATGGTGACACAGTTTACTGGAGTAAAAGAGAATCCAAGCACTATGATGGGTTAACAGCTAAGGTACTAATTAAGCAAGACCATAAATGTGGATACTGCGGACTAAGGTTCGTAGATGGCGAAGATATACACCTCCACCATATAGACGGCAACCACAACAACTGGAAGCCAAAAAATCTAACGGTAGTACATCAATCGTGCCATCAATACATCCACACGAGCAAAAGGGAAACCTAAGATTGTCGGGATCCGGATGCACGGAAACGCGCACGTCCGGTTCTAAACGGGAGGGGCGGAGTATAATAACTCCCCTCGACCTAACCCCTTGGTTGAACCAACATTTGGTGGTTTAACTTATGTGTTTGTTAGCGAATGTTAGCAAAAAAGTATCGGACTCAAGAAGCTCGTAAAGCTTGCGCCCTCTGTATCCGTGGGTATCCACAGCTCTTACATGCCATTCTTCCTCTAGCTGACGAAAAACCCTTGCCACATAGATGGCGCTGGGAATGTTTAACTCCCTTGCTATTTGGGCTGGATAAACCAGGCGCTTCTTCGTTACTAAGTGATTGAGGAGCCTTCGCTTTATCTTGCCTTCGCTCGTTTCACGCATTAAGGGTTCTTTGGTATCATGGTTCAAGCGTTTTAATTCCATTTCAAGGCAAGATTCTCCTTCCTGCGATGACGAGGGAGAGTCTTGCTTTAAGCCTTCATCGCCTCCTTTCTCAAAATACAATCCTAAAAGATGGGACAGCGCTAACACTTGGCGTTCAATATTCTCAATTTGCGCGATCTTGTAACTTGCGGATGTCAACCGCATGTCCTTCAAATATTAGACGAAATTCCACTGCCTCCTTGAGCAGTTTTTCGACCTGTGTTTTAAATTCATCTTGGGTAGTAGAGTCCTTGCCTGGTGACTCGAAAGAGCTTTTAGTATTCAACAAGATTGCTCGGATCAACTCTTCAACCAATTTGTTGTAGCCTTGGGCAGCCTCTTCTACTTGACACACTAGTACGCGAACGCTCGTCCAATCAATAGTTTAATTTTCCATGTGGTTACTCCTTCTCTGGATTTACTAGATTTACTTTGCTCATTACTTCATTTATTGCTGCATTAAACGCTTCATCAGTAGGCTCTGGTATTGCCCCTATTGCGCACAACCAGCGCAGTTGAATATTCCGACCACCACGACAAATCGCTTTGTTGTTGGCACTATGACAGAGATGCTGACCTTTACCACATAAGTTGTTGATAAAGTACTCGTAACGCCTGGGGGTTAGCTCAACTGGTTCTTCTCCTTCAAAGGGACAAGTTTTGCATGGTTTGGGTTGTACTGGATAGGTGCGTAAATCCTTCGAATCCAAGTTTCTATTATTCATATTGCGCCTTTATCGTACATTGCTTGCTGGTTAATAATTGATATAATTCATCGCGAGCTTGAGTTAGTTTTTTGCTCCGAGAAGCTTGCATGTCACCTATTATTTCCAGGGCTTCAAGCTGTTACACCAGATTCTGAACTTTTATTTGAGATTGATGAAACTTGGCTTTGAGGGCTTTAACCTCAGACTCAAGCGCTTGTATCTTACAACTGTGTCTTGTTGACTCTAGCGTCATCAAATGTTGCTCTAAAATCACAAATCGATTATTTTTAGACCCCCTTGAGTGATTCGCATTCCATTCATCCTGAGAAACTAACATCAACCTTGCTATTCCATGCATTACTTCTCGCGACGGCAACTGAGTACCTACATACATAGATCGTCGTTTATTGTTCATGGTGATTGCTGCATGAACGTAAGCTTTTCCAGTCCGAGTTTTATACTGATAAAAACCTACGGTTCTTCCTTCTAGCTTTACCTCAGCTATTTTGGTAACAGTGTATTTTCCAGCTTCTGTCATGACGATTTATCCTGTGTTTGACTCGATTCAACTTCATATTTAATAAGCGCGAAGAAGTAAACAAACGCTAAGCGAAAGCATTGCTCAATCAAATTTCGCAGATCTAGGTTTATGTACATTTCGTACGATAAATCAATAGACGTATGTGAAATAGCTTTTTCCAGCCTCATCTTTTGCTTCATCAACTCCTCGTTCAATGCAAGTGCGTCAAACCTGACATGCTGACCAAAAAGCTTTAAACTGAGTAGCTAGTATTGCTAATCTCCACAAGCTGGGATCTTTTTCTCTAGTAAATCTGTTAGGTTCGTCAGCCTTTGTGAATCGCTCAATTGGTTTCATGGAAATATAGAGACAGCGACGACTTAATTCGCGATAGCGAGGTTCCGAGAACAAACCATGGATTGAGCTAAGGACTTTAGGGCAGAAAGTATTGAAGACTCGATTTTTCCCTATTTCCGAAGAAATTACAGTGTTGGCGCTATCGCGATTAAAGCCAGTAAGTAGCAGGGTATACATCTGTTCGTTGAGCAAGGTTTCCTTGTTAAGATTGTCCAACATCAAACAGAAGTGCTTTTCAAATCTATGGTGAAAACCTTCGTCGCCAACAGTAACGATTTCAAACCTTTTGCTGTCTATTTCGTTGCGAATTGAGGCAAAGGTTGAGCTAGCAGCAAACACTTGAGTTTGATGAATCGCCGCATAGATAGCGCTTAATTCCGTTTTACCGCAGCCTTCGCTACCGTAAAGAAAAAGCAAGGGGAGTTTATTGCATAATGCAGACGGAATGCAGGCGTAGGCAGCCAGTAAAGGTATTTGGATGTGCGCTTGCGGAATACAGGAGCACTCGTCGATTAGCCGCTCAATATTTTTGCCGAAAGGAATTGATTCGTCCCAAGGAAAATCGTTAGCGCGTAACAGCTTCCTGATCGCCGCGTAATCTACAGGTTCTTCCATGCTACCTCCAAGGGAAGGAGGCTTCCCCTTACTTCAAGAATTGAATTAATTAAATTAATTGAATTACCTGCCTAAGTCAAAGATAAGCCTCAAGAGCCAACGAACCTCCTCGTAAAGAATCTCTTCAACGCTGCTATCGAGGTTTTTACTGTTGGCTCTTAAGCCCGCCAAGATGGACGCCATTGCACCGATATCTTGCGGACAGTCTTGAGACGAAGATAGGGGCGTTAATGTCTTAGCAAGAACAGCGATTCTTTGCTCTAAGTGTTGCTGCTCTGTCTGTGGAGGATAACCACTCTTTCTTCCGAAACTACCGCTGTCACCAGATGCTCCTGTCAGCGACTCTGGAATCACCTTTCTGTCCACTTGAGTAAGATTTTTGAAAAGGTAATCTTCGCTCGCCTTGTTGTTGTCAGCAACTAAATCAGCAACAGTGCTTGATCAGGTATACAAGAATGACCCGCTAAAACATCCCTTCAATATGTTCGCACTAGAAGAAGCGGCAAACGCGCCCGAATTGAATACTTTCGTGTCCAAGTAGGAACACAATGTCTTCTGCATTCGAGACGCATCTGTTGCGGCTTTTGGAGTGTCAGATTTAACAAATCGCTCGTAATTTTGAGAAAAAATTTAAAACGAAATCTTTGTCCCAGCAATATTGCTTTCTGCTTTAATATCGGTCATTGACCTAAAAGCAGCCAAAAGAACGTAACCTCCGTCTATCTTGAAAAAACGACCTTCAGTAATGTCAATCATCGTTTCTGTTTTGTGAGGGTCGTAATAAACTTCCGAGAAGTCAGGGTACTTTTTGTTTTTCTCAGGTTTTCCCAGCCAAGCCATAATCACCTCATTTTGTGTACTGCAAGCAAGTCCGAAATATCAGAGAGACGCCAAGCAGCCAAATAGCGGTCTACCTTTTGTCGTCTCTTTGTTATGAGTACCAGACGGGAGTACTCCGCCGGACTGAAATACTCAAGGTATTTAATCGTGTTCTTGAAGCCTGGTAGAACAAGTCCCTTGACTTCAATATTGAGGAATCTACTGGAATCATCCCTGCTCTCTACTCGAAAATCGCAGCGCCAATAAATCCCTGGATAATTCTCTGTAGCATCCTTTATTTTTAATCGATGCTGTCGATATACAAAAACCGAAGGAAACTCTATTAGGTGCCGATACACATCTAGTTCAAAGATGGAGCTAAAATAAACAGAATCCTCGAAAACCTTGACGTTGGTTTCCATGCGGTTCGCGTCACTCCACCATATTCCTTGAGTCTTGTATTTCTTTCCTTGCATCGAAAAGGGATAATTGTTTGACACAACGATGCTCTCCTTCCCAGCGTTCTTTTGTTAGTTGAAATAATTTATCAACCGCAACAGCAAATCCTTTTTTCTCTAAAATAACCCTGTATTCACGTTTTCCAAAAGAACCAACAGGGTTAACCTCGAGAATGCTCCAGTAGTCGCGATTCCAGTCGCTACAAATTAGCGCATAACCTGTGGAAAAATTGTGAGGTTTATTCAACACGATCGTCCAACACTTCCCCATCAACAGGCTGCTCGATATTCCATGCATAATATGAATTTGCAAATTCGCTCATTGACATCCCTAATGGAATTAAAAAATCATGCTCGAATTTTTTCATTACATAGGAGGCATCGTACTTAACCAGCTGTGACTGGCGAACACCTTTTCTGACGCTATACCAGCGCGAAATGATTGCACCTTCAGGCTTTAACATTTGAGGCGATACACTATGTGTCCAGCGATTACCAGCACAATTAGTGGAAGTCCAGTTAGTAACTTCATTCAGTGTTTTTGTCCAAACTTAACTATGTTTTGTTTATCCCCTTTTTTTTTTTGCATGTCTAGGGCAATAATTAAATTAAATATTAATAACAAAATAATAATGGCAGAGTTTGACAAAAAAAAAGAGATGTTGGTATTTAGGGGAAGTGCGCCCAAAAATAGCCGATCTCCAGTTAATTCAATTAATTGAATTAATTCAATTCTCGCTGAGAGGAAGGGGGAAGACGACAACGCAAGAATCGCTAGCGACGAGAGTCATTATGGCTTGGAACCACCCCAAGCAAGACGGAGATGAAGCTCAGAACCGCCGAAACAATTTCCACGTCTTGAGACTGGATTTCAATCAATATTTTATGATCGGAGGATTTATAAACAAAGCTACCTTTAATCATTCCGCAAGCGATCGCACAGACGATGAAGAAGCTAGCGACTACATAAAGTCCTTTGTTGGTTTTCAAAATTTTCTCCTATGTTGGTAAATTAACTTTCCAGGCTTTTAGGCTATAAATTCGCAGTTCTGGTTCACCGCTTCCTACATCCATTACTCCAATCGTGAGATAGCGACCTGTTGCCAAACCCGATATGGTAGCAACTTTTTCTGTAGTGCCTGGACGAGGACGTGTACTCCAGAAAGGAACGCTAGCCCACTGAGGAGTAGGGTCATCAAGCTCAGACATTCCTGCAAACCAATCAGCTTCACCTCCGGGAAATTCTGGTGCCATTTTAATTCCGAGTTTTATTTCGACATAATATCGATTGATTTGCATTAAATCAACTTGAATAAAACCACGATTACCTGTGCCTGTCATG
>NZ_JBHFNP010000263.1:0-10552 GCF_041929235.1 Microseira sp. BLCC-F43 | reverse complement strand
CCAATGTCAGACAATACAAAACAATTTCGCTGGATTGTCACGATTAAAGAGAATCTAGAAATCTTGTTTGCCAACGTGGATAATGTCTTTGTCGCAGGTGATTTGCTCTGGTATCCCGTTGAAGGAAATAACAAAATCCGTCAAGCACCCGATGCAATGGTTGTATTTGGCAGACCGAAAGGCGATCGCGGTTCCTACAAACAATGGGAAGAAGATAACATTGCCCCGCAAGTTGTCTTTGAAATCCTCTCTCCCGGCAATCGCGCCAGAAAGATGACCCAAAAGGCGATATTTTATCAAGCCTATGGAGTGGAAGAATATTACATTTATGACCCAGAAGATATAGAATTAACTGGCTTGATTCGTTCTGGGAATTTTTTAGAACCAGTTGATGAGATGAATGGTTGGACGAGTCCTCGGTTAGGGATTCGATTTGAACTCAAACAAGACACCCTAGAAATTTATCGCCCAGATGGACAAAAGTTTCTTACCTCTGTTGAACTCGATCAACTCAGAGAACAGGAACGTCAGCGTGCCGAAGAGGAACGTCAACGTGCTGAAGAAGAACGTCAGCGTGCAGATAATGCGATCGCTCAACTAGAACAAGAACAACAACGCTATCAAGCTTTGCTCGAAAGATTGCGCGATCGCGGCATCGACCCCGAACAATTGTAATATGTCGCACCCGACACATTGAGACGTCGATGAGTCTCCCAGACTCGCCGAAGAGTCTTTCATCCTCATGGAAGAGTCTTTCATCCTCATGAAAGAGTCTTTGATACTCGCGGCGGACTTAATTTGCTCGTCAAATCAACGACGCTGATAGATTGAGGCGATAGGTGGTGTCGCCGCTGTATTGATAGACTTGGAAAAAGTAGTCTCCGGCATCCAAGCTGGCGGTGATAGATTCCGGTGCGGTGTAACCATTCATGGAACGAGCGATCGTCTCGCCTGGATCGACAATCCCATTGCTGTTAAAATCTTTAATCAGTCGGATATCGGCATCCGCACTTAGTCCTGTGAGAGCTGCCCTGAACGTGGCATCGTAATCGACGCGGAAGTGGTAGACATCAGCGGTGTCCCCGTTGCCGATTAAGTCATCGAAGGTTCTGCTACCTACGCCTGTTAAACCTAGAAGGTCACCAATTTCGATTTCTTTGGGTAGCAAGTTACTGGGTGAGATTGTACCCGGACCTGGTGCAGTGGCAGATAAAAACAGCTTGTAATCGATTGGGTCGCCGCTGCCATAAGTAACTTTAGCAAAGTAGGTTCCTGCTGTGAAGGCTTGCCGATTAATTGCGCTATCTGCGTTCGTTGTGCCATCGTGAAAGGTGCTGGCAACAATTTGGTCGCCTGCATCCAAGATCGAGTTATTATTGGTATCTTTATACACCGATACAGCCGCCTGAACCCCTGTTGGGAGACCCGTAAGAGCGAGATTGAAGTTTCTCTTGCTACCTAAGCTGAACTGGAATATATCGGTGCGATCGCTACTACTTACCTGTTCGTTGCGAGAAATGGGGGTGTTACTCAACGCCCCAAGATTAAAAGTTGCCATTTCTTCTTTCCTTTGCCAGTTTATCACCTGGTGAATTGGCGCTCTTGCGCCAAATTAAAACAAATAGCACCCCTATCCAGTTGTGGCTTTTTATTGGAAAAATGACTAAAAAAGCTACAAATTTTTACATGGATTTTTGCCAAAAAAGTTCGTCTACAAGCAAGCTCAGCAGCCCGTCGTTGCGCCTAATGGGGACTCTACAATTTGCTCTAAAAAGCTTATCTTATATCATGTCTGGCAAATAGCCCTTAATTAAAACTCGACCCGTCGCCGCGTCCTTAGTGTCTGCGCGTCAGTCCTAACTATGGGTATTCAAGCGGACATGATATTACGGATATTAAGTCGGTTGAAACCGACTTAATAACCCGCCCGGAAATAAATTTCCGGGCGGGTTGTCAAACTGAGGCAAAATATTTCCCGGCGGGATATCAAACTTAATCAGGACTAACGCAAAAAAACAAAGGTGATAGGAAAAATCCTGGGTTTCCAGTGGCGAGATTGACGCATCACCTTTGTTTTTGGCCCCGCGTGCCTAAGTCCTGTTAATATTTGCGCTCTTGCGGTTCAAACATGGTAATCGCCACGGGTAGATATTGCAAATCAATCCCCGCAGGCGAGTAATACGCCATCGTGTGCTTGAGGAAATTGCCATCATCCCGTTCGGGATAATCTTCCCGACAATGCGCCCCCCGACTTTCGGTACGATTGAGCGCAGATGCGATAATTAACTGACCTACAACCATCAAATTTTGCAGTTCCAACGCTTCAATAATTTCGGTGTTCCAAAGTTTACCTTTGTCATCCAAATAAATCTGCTGATATTGCTGCTGTAACTGTTGCAACTGATTCAACCCTTCCCGCAAACTCGCCTCGGTGCGAAACACGCCGCAGTGCTGGGTCATGCAGTCTTGGAACGCTTGCCGCAGTTGATTGATGCGCTGCTGTCCCTTCTGGTCAAACAGGGATTGTATTTGTTGTTGCGCTTCCTTCAGGTAGCGTTGCTCGTCAATATCTGGAAGCTTGCGATTTTGGACAAATTGTGCTATGGAAGCGCCAGTGCGTTTTCCATACACAACGCATTCCAGGAGAGAATTACTTCCCAATCTATTAGCGCCGTGAACGGAGACGCAGGCAGATTCCCCGGCGGCGAAGAAGGCATCGACTAAGCCTTCAAGACTGCTTCGTACTTGCCCGTCTGTATTGGTGGGAATGCCCCCCATCGAATAGTGAACCGTGGGGCGCACGGGGATGGGTTCGTTTACCGCATCGATGCCCAGCAGGCGGTGAGCTTCATCCCAGCAGAAGGGAATGCGGGTCATGATTTTTTCCTTGCCCATGTGGCGCAAGTCTAGGTGGACAAAGGGACCGCCTGCACTGCCGTCGGGATTTATACCGCGTCCTTTGCGAAGTTCCCTAGCGATCGCTCTGGATGTAATATCGCGGGGAGCCAGTTCCATGCGACTGGGGGCATAAGTAGACATGAAGCGATCGCCTTCACTATTAATCAAATACGCCCCTTCCCCTCGCACCGCCTCGGAAATCAGCACCCCCACCGGATACAACCCCGTGGGGTGAAACTGCACAAACTCCATATCTTCCAACGGCACGCCCGCTAACGCTGACATCGCCAGACCATCGCCCGTCGAAGCATAATCATTCGAGGTGGTATTGTAAACTCGTCCATAACCGCCGGTAGCAAACATTACCGCCTTGGCGCGCACCACTTCAATCTGCCCATCCTCGATGCGGTACATCACCACACCCTTCGCCTGACCATCTTCCAATATCAGGCGCATCACATACCATTCGTCGTAGATGCGAACGCCGTATCGCCGCAGGTTATTCACCAACTCGTGCAAAATGGCGTGACCAGTTTTATCCGCCGCGTAACAAGTGCGTCGCTGGGAATGTCCGCCAAAGGCACGCTGGGCAATTCTGCCATCCTCAAGGCGGGAAAACAACACGCCCATGTGTTCTAAATCGATGACGACACCGGGTGCTTCGCGAGTCAGGATATCTACCGCATCTTGGTCTGCCAAATAGTCGGAACCTTTGACAGTATCAAAGGCATGAGCTTCCCAGGTATCTTCCGTATCGACATTTTTCAGCGTCGCCGCCATTCCCCCTTGAGCGGCGACCGAGTGGGAACGAATCGGGTGGGTTTTAGCTACGACGGCTACGTTTAGCCTATAGTCGGTGCGGGCAATTTCCACCGCCGCGCGACACCCAGCCAATCCACCGCCAACAATAATCACGTCGTGTTCCAGCATATGTCCCTTCTGTAGAAATAGTTGCCAATCTATGGTGGCTCAAAAAAAAGTCCCTACCCAAAGGCAGGGAAATTCTTCAGGGCGAATTTTAGATCTTCAACATCAACAGGTCTTAAGCACGACGCTCTGATCGCCACTCTGGGAAACCGGGTTTCTTGCTGCGTTCTTCAGTTCAAAAGCGACGATTTTGCATAGAAACCCGGTTTCTTGGCGTAAGTCCCGATCGATCTCAAATCTAAAATCTAAAATCTAAAATCCTGGCATTGCCTCAGGTTGCCCTTGCTTCTTGGTTAGGCATGTGAATCGGCCCTGTGCGAGTGGTTTGATTGGATTCTAGCGGGGCAAACTCAATGTGATTGAGCAGGGTGGTGACGAAAGCAAACAGCAAGAAAGGCAGGGATATTACCACAATCAACCCTACTGTCATGATGGCGTAGATCTGACGGGTGGTACTCCACAAAGCAAGTGCCGAGGCAAGGCTGGCGAAAATAACAATTAACCAAATGATGATTTGACCGTAGATATCGCCAAAGGTGAGGGTGCAGACCAAGCGGTATCTTTGTAATTTATCCATCATATCCCTATCTCTCAACAGAACCTATAAATTTCTAGGGTAATGGTTTGAACGGGGTTTGGCTGATTTTTCAATATTTTTTTAAAGCGTTGCAATAAAGCTTTACAATTTGCTGGATTTTGAGGGAGAGCAAATCGTTCTTGGGGTGAATGAGCGTTCGCTCTCTATCGCTGGGTAGAGGTTTTGGTTATGGTTAATCAGTAACGGTGAAGCTTAGCTTGGGAAGAAAATCTAAAAATACCCGATTGGGAATGGTTTTTGCCTTAGAATGCAGAGTTGGCATTGCCAGCACTAGGCTGATTCACCGTTGCTAAAAAACTGATATTTTTTGTCAACTAAAAGGGGAATTTTTGTTCTAGTTCCAGCGGCAAAGAAGGGATGAGTTGCTGCAAGTCCTTCAAACACTTGGCAGTGACGACGCGATCGCGTCCCAAAGCCTTAGCACGGTATAGCGCCACATCCGCGACTTGGATCAGTTCCGCGCCAGAAGTACCGTGTTCTGGAAAACAAGCCACCCCCAGCGAGATGGTAATGCCACCCAGGGGCTGATGCAAATATTCTAATTTCAGGTGCTTGATGCCATCGCGCAGTTGTTCGGCTCGCTGTTTGGTATTTTCCCAATCGGTTTCTGGCAAAATGAGCATAAACTCTTCGCCCCCGTAGCGACAGGCAATATCAGAATTACAGATACTGTGTTGCAAAAATCGCCCGACTTCTGCCAAAACCACATCCCCAGCGTCGTGACCAAAAGTGTCGTTAAAGCGCTTAAAGTGGTCAATGTCGAACATGATGACACCCAAAGCTTGTTGCTCGCGCAACGAACGATTGAGTTCCCTTTCTAGAAAGTTACCTACAAAGCGGCGGTTAAACAAACCCGTCAGCGGATCGCGGATACATTGGTTATGCAACAGCTCTTCAATCAAATCGCCATGTTGAGTTGTTGTTTCCAGCATAATTTCCAGATCGGCTTTGTCCCGGCTGAGAATTGCTAACAAAGACTCGAGTTCTGTTTGAGACGATCTGAGTCCAGTTTCAGTTCGCTGGCGTTCGGCAATTTCGGCTTGTAGTTGTTTGTTCGACTCGTGCAGTTGCAGAGACATTGCGTGCAACATTTCTACGATACTATCAGCATGGGCAGTGGTAGTATCGAGCAAGATTTCCAGATCGGCCTTTTCTCGCTTTAAGGTGTCCACTTCCAGGCGCAAGTTTTCTATCTCCTCTAGCAGCTCTTCTATGGATGGTTCTTCTGGCATTGGTTTGAGATTTGCGCCAATTACAAATATACGATCGTCAGGTTTTTAGGACTTACGCGCTTGCTTCGCGGTTTCTCCGAAAAATCGTTGGTTTTGAAACCAGAGATCCTGGTCGAAACCGGGTTTCTGGCAACGCCCTTGCGTAAGTCCTGGTTTTTCTATCCTTACCATACAGCCAACTGAAGTCCCTATTCCAAAACTAGGTTCAATGAAGGCATTAGCCGCTGCAAATTTTTTAATGATTTTCCCTGCCAGGGGACTTCGTTAGAGCCAAGAACTACCATATGAATATTTCCTTTTTCACGCACCTTAATTACAAACTTTGACAGAACGTTTATTCCCGAACTGTTGAGAAAATCAAGCTGACGCAAATTGAGAGTAATTGTTGACGGCTCTTGCTCGGCTAGGTTGTTGAGCAACTGCACAATCGGATCGTATTCTTCGATTCCACTCAGCCGCAGAGAGCCGTTAAAGATCGCTGTTTCAGTCAGTTTGTCGTAGTAGATGCTGTAATTTTCGGTTCTAATCTCCATTAGCCTCAAACCTTAAATTTTTAATTTGCCGTTGGAAGTCTTTCCTACTCTGAGGAAACTACTCTGCTAGGTAGCTTACACCCACGCACAACGGATGTGCTTGGGAAAGGTCAAACCCACGCCTGAAAGTTAATCTGTTATGTAGACGAGCGTGTTGGTTCAAATCCACCCATCCCAGCCGCCGGTGGGTGTGTTAAATTTTTAACTGCACCATTGTAGTCACGGCGATCGTTAAAGGATCTGTTTGGACAGTCTCGAACTTCCAGCCTAGTTTAGCCTGATAATCATTGACCATTGTCAGTAAGCCTAACCCGGATTCGCCAAAGCTAGGCTCTTCTAGTCTACGAATAAACAAATCGCTGGGATCGCCAAGGGTTAAATCCTGGATGAATGCCTGCAACTTCTCTATTTGTTGATAACTGATGCTGTTAGTGACCCAAAACACCATATTGTTACTCTTCAAATTCAGTTTAATCGTGACGGGATACTGGGAGGTTTCGTCGCTAAACTTCATGGCATTTTCTAGTAATTCATTGGCGATAAAGCTGACGGCGCTCTTGACCTCGGCTTTCATGCTAATTCCTTTGTCAGGAGCTGGGTCACCGGGAAAGAAAGTGGTAAAATAGTCGGCGATAAAATCAGCCGATAAACCATTATTTCTCCAGCGCTGCTTCAGGGGCATGGAACTGGGTGAAAACCCTATAATTAAGTATTCCTCGCTGGTTGGTATATCTGCAATGAAGTCTCCAAAGATTTGAGCCATAACTATTTTGTCAGGGGGATTTGAGATGGGAAATTGTTGATTGGTTAGATTAACCATTAGCCATTACCTATTTTTGCTTAAACACCAGCAAGGTGATATCATCATAGACGGTTTGGTCGCCGATATGGTGCGGCAAGTCTGCCATCGCTGCTTGCCCGATAAGGGCGGCGGATCGTTGCCAGTTGCGGCGAGTTACTTCAGTATTGCACCCCATTAATATCTTCTGCTTCTGTAATTCCATCGGTGTAGAACACCACGACATCTCCTGAGTTTAACTGTATATCTGCGTAGGCGACAAAATCGGCAATGTCTGAAACTATGCCGAGGGGAAAGCCCAAGTCTATAGTATCAATCAGTTCTACTGAGCCGCCAGAGAGGATTACAATTAGCTGTTCGTGTCCGCTTAAGCGCAGCATTCCTCCTTGATAGTCTAGTAAGACGAAGGTGAGATTTTTATCACAATTCATCTGCTGCAAGTTGTCGTAAATCTTGCAGTTGAGAACCTTGAGGAATTTCACCGGATCGGTTTCGTTGGTAGCCAGCAGCGTCCCCACGGCGCTTTGCACCACGATTGCTAACACGCGGCTTTCTGTACCTTGTCCCGTCACGTTCCCAATGCCGATTTTGATTTGATCGCTTTGTTGCAGGATGTCGTAGTAGTCTCCCCCTACTGCCGCTACGGGTTGGGAAAAGCCTGCAATTTCTAATTCGGGAATTTGAGGGAGTGTTGCTTCTTTTGGTAAAATAAATTGTCGCAGTTTACGAGCCACTTCTAGCTCAGCGCTTAAACGGATATTTTCAGCTTTTAGGCGTTTGTTCAACACTAGGATTTCTCCATTGGCTGGCATCAGTTGAGCGGTACGCTCTTGGACTTTTTGTTCTCAGGTTTGATCGAGAAGGGCATTTTTGATTGAAACTATCAAATACCCAGGACTTACGCTCATATTCCGGATTTCTCTCAAACCTAATACCTTATAGCTGGTTCGTCAGCAGTAGATGCCTTAGCTTTCTTACCAACCATGAGATTGATCGCGGATTGCAGCCGTTGATCGTACACCTTTGTGTGCAAGCAGCAAAAATGACAGCGCGCTTGACAAACGAAGCGATAACGCTTTCCCTCACTCCCTTGTCCTCCGCTGTATCGTTTCCGGTTGCATCGCAATTACGACCTGTAGGGGGAATTAGCAATTAGCAATTAGCACCGGATTTGATATGATTCCCTATTTCTGCTTGAAAACTACCAAAGTGATATCATCGTAAATTTTTTGTTGGCCAATATGCCGCCGTAGGTCGTCAACTACAGCTTGCCTGATTTCACCGGCAGGTTTTTCCCAGTTGTCGCTAACTACCTGGCACAGCCGTTCTAGTCCGTATTGCACGCCGAGAGTATTCTCGGCTTCTGTAATCCCATCAGTATACAGCACTACTATATCTCCGGGTTGCAATTCAACGTCGGCGGAGGAGACAAAATCGCCTATATCTTCTTCCAGACCGATGGGAAAGCCTAAGTCTATTGTATCGATGCGTTCCACCAGTCCCCCGGCGCGGACTACGATTGTTTGTTCGTGTTGTCCGCTTAAGCGCAGCATTCCCCCTTGATAGTCGAGCAAGGCTAAACTCAGGTTTTTATCTGAATTCATTCGCTGCACGTTGTCGTAAACGATCTGGTTTATTACTTGCAAAAACTTTACCGGATCGGTTTCGTTACTAGCTTGTAACGTTCGCACCGCTGTTTGTACCATAATCATTAGTACGCCGCTTTCTAAGCCGTGTCCCGTTACGTCGCCGATGCCGATTTTGATGCGACCATTTTGTTTGAGAACGTCGTAATAGTCGCCGCCAACTTCCGCTGCGGGTTCCATAAAACCGGCGATTTCTAATTGGTCGATCGATTCCAATTCGGATTGTTTGGGTAAAATCATCTGTTGCAGTTTGCGCGTCACGGCTAGTTCGTCAGCCATGCGCAGGTTTTCGGCTTGCAGGCGTTGGTTGAGGCGGGTGATTTCCCCGTTGGCTTCTTTTAATTGGGCGGTGCGTTTCTCGACTCGGTATTCTAGTTCTTGATTGGCTTTCTCCAGTTCGGCTTTAGCGCTTTCCCGTTCGTTGATGACGGCAGATAATATCAGGGTTGTTACCGTTACCGAACCGACGAAGGTTTGCAAAAGTAATAGGGATTCGTACAGCGTACTGCGGATAAATGAACTGACTCCGTACACCGAACCGACAATTGCGATCGCCGCAACCAAAAATATGGCTAAAGTGGCTCCCCCTCTCCCAAATCGCAACGCCGCCCACACGAGCAAGGGAATCATCAGGTACTCTATCGGATATCTAAACCCAAACGCAATATTTGTAATTATCCCCACCAGCAGCAGCCAGAGTCCGAACTCTGCCCATTTTGCACCGTTGAATCTCCCACGCCAGCCGCAACTGAAAATTCTCGATATAAAATTTAAAATTGGATGAAACCACGTGACGATCAGCGGCGTTAGTACGAGTACCCCCGTGAGATCCCCTATCCACCAAGTGAACCAACTGTATCCAAACGCACTCCAGGGAACGTAACCGCCCAAACACAGGCTGAGGACGCCCAAAGTCGGGCTAGTCGTGCAACTGAGCGCTGCTGCGGCTACGAATTTGATGATATTGTGACCTCGATCGAATAGATTGCCTTTACCGCACCAGCGTTGATTGAGCCAAGCTCCTGTCACCGCCTCCAATGTTCCCCCAGTTGCAACACCACATGCTACAGCAACGGCAATCAACAACGGGTGTCCGCTTCCCAGATTGAGGATATTTGCCGCAAGCGCTCCTAGCAAAATACCAGGCCAAATGCGATATCCACCTAATAACACAGCCGCTAAGGTTATACCGGATGGAGGCCATACCGACGAGGCATTTCCCTCGGAGATACTCAATAAAAATCCCAGCCTAGCTCCAAGATAGTACAGCGTAGCGATCGCCAAATTACCTAACAGGAGGTTTGTTTTTCTCATCACTCTTGACTTTGCTAGGGTTAATTTCGCCTAAAAAATAAGGGCATGTTTTGTAGTTAAGCTATACAGATCCCTAAGCTCTACCCCAGACACACCCGCAAGTTATTCTTGTAAAGTGATTATTGAGTTATTTACATTATATTTTGCTCTCTTCCGGATGCTTTTGACTTATTCAGGACTTACGCAAACACCAAAGTTTCTCGGAAAAATCGTCGAGCAAGTAACTAGAGATCCCAGCTTTGAAACCCGGTTTCTGGGTTGGTCGTGCGTCAGTCCTGTTATTCTCGCGCCTCGCCACCCGGTTTTAGACTTTACTTTGTGTTTTTTTATACCGCAAAAAGCTGGGGACGGGTCGGCGAAAAGCCAGATACCCGACTTTTCCAAAAAGTCGGGTATCTCCGCGTCAAGTTTAGTTATACTCACCTACTATCGCCAGAGTTTGATGCCGCTGGTTTCTCATCCACAGGCGAGTAATCAGCGCAATTGCTCGCTTCTTTGGTGAGGACTGTACCAGGATGTACCGCACATTTCAGATAAAAGTTACCCGAAAAGTATCGACAGTTCTTACAGGGAACTTGATTTGAAGGTTTTATTTTAAAACCCAA